>NZ_BCPS01000051.1:0-34040 GCF_016586185.1 Paenibacillus sp. EPM92 | reverse complement strand
TTTAAACCCGTATTTCTCCAGAATCCCCAGCGTATTCGGACTGAAATCCCAATAAGGGGACCGGTAGCCGCGCGGTTTGACGCCTATTCTGGCAAGCGATTCAAGACCCATCTGCATCACTTTTTCTTCTTCCTCATAGCTAAGCGGCGTCGGATTCTCATGTACATAACCGTGATGAGCCACTTCATGGCCACGCGCGACCACTTCTTTGCAAATGTCGGTGAACGTATCCACGGTGTGGCCCGGAATGCACCAGGTCGTTTTGATTCCATATTTATCAAACAGTTTAAGCAATCTTGGAGCGCCCACTTCGGCTCCGAATTCGCCGCGGGACATATAGGCCGGAGATGTGCGATTGAAAGAACCGATCCAGATCGATTGTGCATCAAAGTCACAGCCGATGTTTACCGCGACTTTTTTTCCTTTGGGAAGTCTTACTTTTCCGTTTCTTTGCATAGCGTGTTCCTCCTCAATCGATTTAGGTTGTTTGGCTTGCCGCCTGCTTGCCAGGCAACCGCTTCGGGGTTTCCGACCTGACACGGATTGTTTTGGTTACGCTCTCATTTTAGCTCGGGATTAGGGTTCTGAATATTCCAACTATTTTAGCAGGGTGTAAATTTATTTGATTTCAAACTTTTTGTATACAAAAAAAAGAAGCCGTTGACGAACTAACCGGCTTCTTTCGTAACTTTATCCATGTTACTGTTAAAATTTCGCCAAGATCGTTTTATAGGCATTTCTGATGTGAAAGCTTGCCACCGTCTCCGCGAGCTCCGGGTCACCGCTTTCAATGGCCTTCACGATCATCCAATGCTCCTTCAAGTTCTCCTTCGGTCTGCCGCTGCTCGACAAAGAAGTCGACATGAGCAAACGGAGATGTATTTGCAAGGTTTGCATCATGTTCTCTAAATAGATGTTTTTCGTACCTGAGGCTATAGCCAAGTGGAATTGCGTGTTAATCTTGGAAAGTGTATAAATATCCTCTTGTTGTACGGCTTGCTCCGCTTCCTTGAGTAAATTCGTCAATGCGGCAAGAACCTCTTCATTCCGGTTTTCAGCCAGGATTCTGGCGCCAAGCCCTTCCAGGACCTCACGGATCTGATAGAGCTGCTTCAATTGATCGCCGGATATGGAAGTGACGGTCACGCCCTTGTGGGGCTCTGATTTCACCAAGCCCAGATTTTCCAACTGGCGAAACGCTTCACGGATGGGGGTTCGGCTTACGCCAAGCTTGATCGATAACGTCCGTTCCGACAAGGTTTGTCCCGGGCGAATTTCGCCAAGATGTATGGCGTTATAAATGTAATCGAAAACCTGCTCTCTTTTGATATCTTTTTCTGATGACAAGTTGAACACACCCACCTTTTTTGACACACTTCTCCTTCCCTATTATACGATAACGGCGTTATTTGTAAATGTGAAGGCCGACATGCGGCCAGTAATAGAATGCGGCAACAATCGTCACGACCATAATCAGCAGCGTGAATATACTGCCTGAGACCAGCATATCCCTGCTGGTGTAATACCCCATAGAGAAAGTCGTCAGGCTGCCTGTTGATTGGGTCGGAAAGATGAAAGCGATGCTGCTCGAAACCAAACAGATCATCCCGAGCCATACCGGATTGTAGGGCGTACTTATCGCGAAAGATAAGGCCATGGGCATCAAGGAGGCGACCATTGCCGTGTAGTTCGTAAATCCGAACCTGATCGTCACAAAAATCAGTGTCATGGCTACAACCAGGGACAGCACGGACAGGTTGTCTAAATAAATCATGGACCAGGATGAAATCCATGCGACAAAACCGCTTGTCTCAAGCGAATTGGCCAACGTAAACCCTGCCGCAAACAAAAAAGGAATTTGCCAGTCGACTTTATGGACGACGTCCTTCCATTGAATTAACCGGAACCCCGGCAAAAACAATAAAATCATCACCAAGACGGCGGACAAGGAAATTGATAAATGATGGAGGTCCCGCGTCGCCCATAAAAGAATCAGCAATACATACAGAAATACCATCTGGTACTCTTGCTTGGAAAAAGCCCCCAGCTTTTTCTTCTGCTGTTGGAAGTATTCCCTGCCTTCTGCGACAACCGATACTTTGGCGGGAAACAGCACTAACAATAAAACCCATAATAACGCCAACACGATCATCACAATCGGAAGCATCACGATAAACCAGTGCAGGTAGCTCCAGCGGAAGCCAAGCATGGATTCAAATAAACCCGCTGCGTAAATCGATCCGCTTGCCCCCGTAAGCAGTGCAATCGTGCTGAAATAGGGGACAAAGGTTATGGCCAGCATAATGGCCGTGCTCACATTGCGGCCGCCCTGCTTCTCCATAACATGAATCGTTTCCGAAGCGATCGGAAGCAACAGCGCCAATCGGCCTACTGCGTTAGGAATGAAGAAGGTGAGCAGGAACGCTACGATAAATAAGCACAATAAGGTCCATTTCACATGGCCGCCTGCCAAGCTTAAAATCGAATACGTCAGCCTTTTGTCCAAAGATAATTTCTCAACAGCCGCTCCCATAATCAGCATGGAGATGATCAACCAAATCGTTTCGTTGCCCAGCTCGCTCGCCGCTTCTTCAAAGCTAAAAATGCCAAAAACAGCGGTTAACGCCACAGCAAGAAAACTTGTGATCGGTGCGGGGATCACCTGCGTACCCCACAGAACAATCGAAAATATCAAGATTCCTAGAGCGACCCACCCTTTGTCTCCCATAGCTTCCGGAATAGGCAGCATCGGGGCCCCTATAAGAAAAATAAATGAACAGAGCAGTAACACATTCTTCTTATTCAATACTATACCCATCGGGATCTGCCTACTTTCCAAAAAACTGTAAAAAGGAAGAGAAGCCTTGTTATCCAAGGCTTCAACTAGTCAACCTAAACGGTGGCTGTTTGGGGCGTGCAATAAGGTATCACTTCATTGATATTGGCTACGGAATCCAAATCGTAAAGCTTGGCAATGATGGCTTCCGTACTGTCGCTTCCTAAAATTCCTTTCACTACTTTTCTGAACTTATTGCAAAGAGCCTCATCCGTCATCGGGTTCTCAATGCTGCCCGTAGCATGCTCGACTTTGTACTCATAGACTTTACCGTCTACCGTCGTCAGTTTGGCTACAGCCTCGTCTTCCTCGAATGACTCGTTAACTACCGGCTTGATTTTAGTTCTGAACGCCAGCGTCTTAGGGTCCAAAACCTTGGCGTCCTGGTACTGCTCCTCGCTCGCATCCCCCTCAAGGAAAGCCATTGCTCCCGTATGGAAAATACTAAACTTGCCTTCCAATCCGGTTTTCGGTTCAGGCTTAGCCGTAAGCTCGAGCACATAAGGATTGACTGTAATTTCAATTTCCTTCACCTGGGACGGATCGCTCACCTGCTTGCCGAGTGCAATGCACGCATCGATGGCCGGGTGCAGCACAATACCGCAAGCGTATGGCTTAAATGCGTTTTTCAAGGTTTCCCATTGAGTTCCCCAGTTGATATTTACCTGCTCCAGATCATGCTCAGGAGCCGTAACATTGGCAAAGCCTCGCTTGGCTTCCAGCACTTGCTTCGAGCTGGTAAAGCCTTTTTGAGCCAGAAGTGCGGCTAACAGTCCGTTCTCAGCTGCTTTACCCGGATGGAAAGGCTTGGTCATTGTGCCGAACATTTCGCGCAAACCAAATGCTTGTGTCCCTGCCAGACCCAGGGCGTTCAGCATTTGCTCTTCATCCAACTCCAGCAAAATACCGGCGGCGACCGCCGCTCCAAAAACACCGGCCGTACTTGTAATATGCCAGCCCAAATCGTAGTGGCTCGGGCATACGGCGTTGCTGATTCGCAATTCAGCTTCAACCCCAAGGATAAAGGCGCGCAGCACTTGTTTGCCCGAAAGGTTGAACTTCTCCGCTAAAGCAAAGCATACCGGAGCTACAGGTCCGCTCGGGTGATGGATCGTATCCAGATGCGTGTCATCATAGTCAAAAATATGCGAGCTCATTCCGTTGATCAGCGTGGATAACAGCAGGTCCGCCTTTTCCCTTCTTCCAAGAATCGAAACCTGTTCACTGGATTGAAGATCGTTCTTCAAGCTGATCAGCATTTCAACCGAAGGATGGTAGGCAGCTCCAATCGCAACGCCCATCCAATTGAGGATGCTTTTTTTGGCATGCAGGATGACTTCCTGAGGAATGTCCTCGTACTTCGTATTTAAGCAATTGTTAACCAGGTTTCTAGTAATCATAGCGAATCTCTCCTCTTTATCCTATTTCGTCTTTTTTACAATAGTTGAACGCTCTTTGATGGTGTTCATTTCTTTTATGGCGTTGGCATAAGCGGTTCGAATATGAAATTTGGCGGTAACTTCAGCCAGCTGCGGGTCCCCGCTCTCAATCGCATCCAAGATCGACCAATGCTCCCTGAGGTTTTCATAGGGTCTGCCGCTTTGCGAAAGAGAGTGCGACATCACGATATTGATATGGGACTGCAAATTCTGCAGGGTGTTAATCAAGTAAACGTTCTCGGCCCCGAGAGCGATTTCCATATGAAATTGAGCATTGATTTTGGACAGAAGGCCGATGTTCCCTTCAGCGGCGAACTTCTCCGCCTGCTCCAGCAATATTCTCAAATTTCGCAATACTTCGTTGTTCTGATTCTGAGCCAACAATCTGGCGCTAAGTCCTTCCAGAACCTCACGGATCTCATAAAGCTGTTTCACCTTTTGCTCTGAGAAAGAAATCACTCGTACTCCCCGATGAGGCTCGTACTGGATTAAGCCTTCTTTCTCCAGCCTCCGAAAAGCTTCGCGGATGGGGGTTCGGCTCACGCCCAGCCTTCCCGCCAGTTCCCGTTCGGTGAGAATTTGTTCTAAGTGGAAGTCGCCCCTCTTGATGGCTGCAAATATATATTCAAACACCCAGTCTCCCTTGGTAGCCAGTTCTTCTTCCACTTACAGTCCTGCCCCTCTATTATTGCAATTTCTCTAACCAGGTTTTGGTTAAAGTATCTTGTTTTTTAACATATTCGGTGAATTGACTATGATCCATCGTCCCATCCACCATTTGCGCATTTTTCATGTACGTTTTAAATTCTTCTGTCGCCATCGCTTTGGCGAAGGCGTCATTAATCTTGAGAAGCACTTCTTCCGGAACGCCGGCAGGTGCGAAGATCCCTCTGAACTGGGCCCAGGAAGTATCCACGTCATATCCGGCCTCTTTATAGGTTGGAACGTCCGGGAATTCAGGGAGCCGCTTCTCTGCCATGACCCCTAATACTCTCAATTTGCCGCTTCTGACATATTCGGAAACCTGCCCGGGATTTGAATTGGCCACATCGATGTGTTTACCCAGCAGTACGGTAACCGCTTCACCCGTACTTTCATAAGCTACCCAGCTGGCTTTGACACCGGCCTTCTCGGCAAAGATGTTCCAGGCGATATTGTGACCTGAGCCGATCGAGCCGTAACCTCCGACATTGAGCTTCTTTTGCTTCATGGCTTCAACAAGATCGTTCAATGTTTTGTAAGGGCTGTCTGCATGAACCACGATCACGTAAGGATCGATTTGAACCCCTGCCACGTACGAGAACGATTCCAATTTAAATTGTTTTTTCAAGTTGCTGTTCCACATACCGATTTGGGTAGGCGTTAACGCTCCAAGCGTATATCCGTCCGGCTTGGCTTTAGCCAGGTCGGCCAATTGTTCGGCCCCGCTGCCGGCTGGTTTATTTTCGATCAACACTTGTTGACCTAGAAATTTCTCCGCCGATTTAGCCAATTCGCGAGCCATAGCGTCTGTAGGACCGCCCGCTTTCGTATGAACCAAAATCGTGATCGGCTTCGTAGGGAAGTTAACCGCTTGTTTACTGCTTTGTTTATCGCCTTGGACTTGCTTCGTCGCTGCCGATGAGCCACAGCCTGTCAACAGTGTCGCACCAAGTAAAGAAACCAAAGCAAGGGAAACGGCTTTTTTACTGATCATTTCGTTTCACTCCTTCTCATGTATTTGTATACCACCTGAGGCCAATTATGGGGTGATTAATCGCTTACAGTCAAGTTAATAATTCGTCATTTTATCAACCAAATACAAATATTACTCTTAATATCTAACTGTATCTTTAATTCTTGTGTATATTCATTTTTTTGAAAAAAATCGCATAACGGTATACCACCTTGTTTTTGACATTAGATGTAGCCTGTGCAGGAATCCCCCCGTGATCCTCTTCCGCTTTCCAATACACAGCCAAATGGTATACCTAATTCGCCAGATTGAGATTATTTAAATTTTATCGAAATCAGTAGTAATTTAAAGATATTTAGAGTTAAATGCTAATTTTCAAGTAAATTTGATTTATTTATTGTTTGACTCATCTCAACCGAGTGACCCATAATTAGCGTTGTTTGGTATACCGCCTATTCAAAAACACTCCATACGTGAGGAGGATTACCCTAAACATCTGTGAGTTTATTTTCTTGGAAGCGTTTTAATCAGATTTTTCCAAAATAATGAAAGCGGATTCTTCTATTGTTTTTAACTTGATATAACAGGAGGCTCGAGACAGAGTGAGTAAAACATTTGACCGATATGCAAGTCTCGCTTTTCTGGTGTTGGGTACCGGATTTGTACACCAGAGCCTGAATATGGCCTCGAACACCGAGGATAGCCCCGTAGGACCGAATACATTGCCGTTGGGACTTGGCTCGATTCTTATCCTATTAAGCTTACGCTTGCTATACGAAACCTTTAAGGTAAAACATGCCGATGAGCCAAAGATATCCTTGGATTACAAACGTTTTGCGATTATTTTAATTGCAGCCATTTTATATGCCTTCTTGCTTGAAACGCTCGGTTATGTGATCTGTACGTTTATTTTTCTGCTGGTTGGCTTCCAAACGATGTCGAAAGGCAAATGGATACCTTCTCTTGTCATAGCTTTGGCTTTCTCATTTGGGGTTTATTATTTGTATGTGGACTTGATGAACGGTTCTTTGCCCGGGCTTCCCGAATGGTTAGGCTTCGAGTAATTTCAAACGAGGGGTAATGAAATGGACACTTTACAATTTTTGATGCATGGTTTTGCCATCGCGTTACAATGGCATAATATTCTGTTTGCCTTTGCCGGCGTTCTTATTGGTACGATGGTCGGCGTTCTTCCAGGCATCGGTCCGATTAGCGGGGTAGCCCTGCTGATTCCGGTGACCGCTTCGTTGACCGGGGGACTGAGACCCGAAGAAGCGGCGGCCAGCTCCATTATCTTATTGGCAGGCGTTTACTATGGGGCGATGTACGGGGGTTCAACGACTTCGATTCTGCTCAATACGCCAGGTGAATCCTCATCCGTAGCAACTGTGCTCGACGGATATCCTATGGCCAAGCAAGGAAGAGCGGGAGCCGCTTTGTCGATTTCGGCGATCGGATCTTTTGTAGCCGGGATCATTTCACTCATTGGTTTGGTCATCCTGGCTGAGCCGCTCTCTAATCTTGCCTTAAAGCTCGGGCCTGCCGAGCATTTTTCCTTAATGATTCTAGGGCTATCCGCTCTTAGCGGTCTGGCCGGCAAATCCGTCACGAAGGCGCTGATCATGACGACCTTGGGACTATTGCTCGCTACGATCGGAATGGATACGATATCCGGCGTAGCCCGGTTCACGTTCGACCTGCCTGAGCTTTTTCAAGGGTTCGAATTCTTGACGGTTGCCGTGGGCGTGTTCGCCCTAGGGGAAGTATTCAAAACGATCCTGGAGAGAGAAAGCAACAATGGCGAAATTGCCAGAATCAACCGGATTTTTCCGACCAAGCAGGATTTGAAGGATAGCGTAGGCCCCATCCTCCGCGGTTCGTTCTTAGGCTTCTTTAAAGGCATCGTGCCTGGATCAGGCGCCACCTTAGCTTCGTTTCTTTCCTATCTTTTAGAGAAAAAGATCAGCAAGAACCCGGAAAAGTTCGGTAAAGGCGCCATCGAAGGCGTAGCCGGACCCGAATCGGCTAATAACGCGGCTTCCGGCGGTGCGATGATTCCCTTACTAACATTAGGGATTCCGGGTACGGGAACTACGGCGGTTCTGATGGGCGCGCTTATTATGTATAACGTTCAGCCGGGTCCGTTATTATTCTCCGAGCATCCGACGATCGCTTGGGGACTCATTGCCAGTATGTTTATCGGCAACTTGATGTTATTAATTTTGAATATGCCGCTCGTTAAGGTGTTCGCCAAGATTATTGAAACGCCGCCCAAATATTTGATCCCGATGATTGTGGCTATTTCGTTCTTTGGCGTATACGCGGTTCAGCTTGCGACGTTCGATCTGTTCGTCTTGATCGGTTTCGGGATATTCGGCTATTTCATGACCAAACATGACTACCCGATGGCCCCTCTCGTTCTTGGTCTGGTCTTGGGGCCGATGATTGAAAATAATTTGCGCAGAGCTCTGACCATCTCCAATGGCGATTACAGCGTGTTTGTAACAAGACCTGCATCCTTGATTTTCCTTCTCATCGCCCTTCTTTGGGTGGCCGTTCCGGTTATCCTGAAGATGAAGGGTAAAAAAGTAATCGTGAATGAAGCTGCATAACTAGCTGGGACGGTTCCCCAAGGTCTGAGACCTTGGGGAGACCGTCCCTTTTGTTATAAAGCGAAGCTTGCCTGTTATACAGCGCACGCTAACAGCGCGTTTGCGCGCGCGTCGTGCAGGTGCCAAAACGGTTAGTGTGGCAAACAAGTGGGAAAATATTCGACGTTACTTCTTCTTTTTTTCCATAGACGCCCCAATTCCTGCTCCTATCGCAATCCCAACTCCCATGCCTAGAGCAAGGTTATCCAAAAGCAACCCGAACGCTGATCCCAATGCGACTCCTAAAGCAATCTCTAAAGCCCCGAAATTACCTTTGAGTCTATTCTTCTTATCCACTACAATATGAATTAACAAAAGTGGAGGGATCAAAGATGCAGCGCAAGAGTTACAACATAGAATTTAAACAGCAGCTCATCCAAGAAGCCTTAGAAGCAGGCAACGCAAGCCAAGTTGCAAGACGACATGGAATCGACGGGAAAATGCTATCCCGCTGGATTCGTCAATCGAAGCAGACAGGCTGGAAAAACGCATCACCAGAATCCAAAAAAGTTGCAGCCTACACCCCATCACCCAAAGAGTTTCAAGCGTTAGAGCATGAAAACGACAAATTGAAAAAGCTGTTGGGCGAGAAGGATTTGGAGATTGCGATTCTTCGTGATCTCGTAAAAAAGGTGAACCCCGCCTATCGGACAAAATAGAGATCGCCGACACATGGATTGCGCGGGGGTGTAAAGCTGCAATGGTGCTGCGAATCGTCGGCGTCAGTGAAGCGACGTACTATTACCGGAAGAAGCATTTCAAGCAAGAGCGAGTGTATAACGGCGGAAGACCAATTCCCGGCTTTTCCTTGGATCATAAGCAGCATCCCGTCAGCGATGAGCAGATCAAGGAATGGCTGATGGAACTTATTTCCGGGGAAGAAGCCACATACGGTTATCGTAAACTAACCCTATGTCTGAAACGACAGTATGGGCTGATCGTTAATAAGAAAAAAGTATACCGACTGTGTCAGGAACTGGGCATCCTGCAGCCACAACGCCGGAAGCGAATCCAATATCCCCGAAAGCTGGCGAACAATCGTGAGATCCGCGCTTCGAATCAGCTTTGGGAGATGGACGTCAAATACGGCTACATTGCAGCACAGCAGCGTTTCTTATTCTTGCTCAGCCTGATTGACGTCTACGACCGATCGATTATCGACTACCACATGGGCCTCTCTTGCGAAGGGAAGCATGCCGCGCAGACCTGCAGAGGGCACTATGGAAACGACAACTCTTTGGGAAAGATCAGTTGCCAGTGGTTCGTACCGATAACGGCCCGCAATTCATCAGCCATGCTTTTGAGGAAGCGTGCCTGGAGTATCGTGTAGAGCATGAACGGATTCCTCCGAAAACGCCGAATAAAAATGCGCATGTCGAAGCATTTCATGCCATTTTAGAACAAGAGTGCCTCTCCAGGCATGAATTTGAGAGTCAGTGGCGGATTCATGGCAGTTTGTATGATCTATCCCCGCAGGAGTTTCATCAAGCTGCACGTCAGCAAACCGTAAAGCCGCTTGTGATTAAGGTATGACTGATGGACAAAGCCCTTTACATGGAGGGGCGGGCATGATCGGTCGCCACCATTATCTGTTCGACTTCAGTTTCGTTGAATAACTCCCATGACCTAACAGAAGGTTTCCAGTTCAATTGCACAACCTGACAATTCTTAGCGTGTCTTAACCAGGACAGCATTAGGGATTCAGCAATTTCTATCTTCATGCGAAATTTCCTTTCTGATAGTCATACTGTGTGGTCGGCAAATTGGATTTTCCTATAATATTTGTGCTGTTTTTTTATAGCAAAGCAGTTCACAGACTCATCCATGTGAGGCCATTAAGATGGCCTTGAGTAATGAAGCTTTCTCTTGTACCATAGATTCTGTCACTATCGTAGATGATTCCAGGCCCAAGCGACCAATCATTTTTTTGCCAATTTCCAGTATTCATTCATTAGTTTTTGATAATCATCTGATAATTGTTTGTTGATGTCTCCAAGAAACTTGACTTTCAGGTCATCATCAGATTTGGCTTTCAATACGTTTTTCAAATTCTTAAGCGTATTCTGGTTGCGTTGGATCACATTCTTCGTTTCAGCATAATTACCATCAATCCCACTCGTGGATAAGGACAGAATTTCCTCAATATCGTCCATCATTCTCATTTCGGTTAGTCTCTTCATTTCTAAGGTATCTTTGTAATATGGACTCTCCTTAAAACCATTTTCATCAACATGTTCGTTAATGAAGTTGTAAGAATAGGTATGCATAATTATATCCCTTGGAATACTTAGATATTTGGGAGACATTGCATCTATAATCTCTTTGATCTTCTTTTCCGTTTCTTCATTCTTCTTTGCCGCTGACTCCCTAGATTCCTTTTCACTCTTCCTTTTGTCCAAGTATCCCTTTATAAAAAAACCTATAATTGCCAACAAGCCAGCCACTACAAAATCTGACCCTTTATCGGGAAGTAACTCTACTATTAGTTGTATTAATGAATCCATTTTTACGCTCTCTTTCATTTAGTGTTAGCTGACATTGCCAATGATTTCTCCCTTCTACCTTATAACGATCTTGTTTGTCTACAACCAGGAAACTTGGTACAACCGAGAAACTCTTCCCCTTGCTTACTCTTCCTTCTTACCATAGGAGAACCACACTTGCATGTCACTGAGGTTGTTGCCGCTGCTTCCTTCCGAGCTATTGCTACCTCTGACTTTGCTACCGTCTCAGTTCTCTTCTCTATGGGACGCGGTTTCTTGCTCGGTTGCCATTTCCCCCATGCTCTTAGCTTTTGCTCGACTAAGGCTCCATGCCAATAATCGACTTTGAATTGCTCTGCTTCCTTCTTGGCAGGAGGTGTAAGATCAGATGTAGTGATAAGCAACGATAATATACAATCATGATTCCTCTTCGCCGCCACAAGTTCACGCACTGTCATTACAGGTACTAGATTATGGTCTGCATAGCATTTGGCTTGGACGGCTGTTTTCTCCCCGCGACCATCAACGATCACAAGATCAACTCCACCATCATTACCGCCTACACCTACTTCTTTTACTGTGTAGCCCTGATCACGGAAGTAAAGAGCAAGTAGACGCTCAAACTCAGCTCCAGATAGGTCATCCAACCTGCTAGTAAGGATGATTTCATCAGTTCTACATCCCTTTGAAGTCCGTCTTATGTTTGTCTGAGCAGCCTTCTTAATCGATGTTTTGGGTTTCTGCTTTTTCTCGGTTCGTCTTTTCCGAGTCCAGATAGCTCCTATGATATCCGCAACTATGATTGAACCGATGAGTATGCCAAAGAAGAATCCCCAATGCAACCCTGGGATGTTGAAGTACAAAGTAAGCCCACCAATAATAAACAAGCCTCTCAAGACATATGCGAGTTGTCTTCCTTCTGCGTAGTAAGTTCTAGCCATTGGTTCTTTAACCCCCTATTTCCTTGTCTTTCCATTGGTAAGTTCGAATTTTCCTAACAATTTCTCTTCTAATCTTCTCTCGGTATCCATGGAACCCACTCTCAATTGTTTTTCTAAAACCGCAATTCTCACATGTTAAAAGCTCAATCCCATACGAGCCCTCATTCATTACTAAGTATCCATTACATTCTTTGCAAATTGGAACAGGAAGTTGTACTTGTTACTGTAGGTCGAGAGATACCAACCCTCAGTTAAGAAGCTCATCATTAGTCAAGAACCAGATTTTAATTCCTACACGAGCGATATTGTAGACGGGGTAAAGTGGGAATGTTATTGCAGCTCCGATAAAAAAGGTAATTGCCCCAGCTACTATTGGGTGTTTGAGTAATTCTTTCATCTACCGACCAACCAACTCTCATTTTAGTCTATTAAATGAAAAAGGTGCGCCTACTGAGGCAGCACCCTGCTCTTATGCCTATATTCGATTATAGGTCAAAATGCTTAATTTTGGAATATCATGCAGACTAATGCCGAATTCTCTTATTAGGAATAGTCATTATTGTAACAGCCCCAATTATAGCTGTCACCAAGAACAATGTGTACCAAGCATTATTATAGTTCGTCTGCTGATGTTCGAGTTGATGCGCCTTCTCGCAGGCCTTACGAATTGAATTAGAATTGTCCGAAAGCAATGTCTCCAGTATGTAAATAATAACTTCGACCAACAAAACAATTGCACAGATCATACCAACTATAGTCTTCCTGCTCATGCCTGACTGGCCTCGCTTGTTGTCCCGCTTGCTGCTAGAGGCTTATTAAATCTTCTTCTTATCGGAGCAATCAGCAAAATCGATACAATGTTCACGATATTTAGTGCAATCGTCCATCCATAAAAGCTCTTTGCTGTCGAGAACACGTAATCATAAGAAATTCACGAAGGACATGACGCGCGTTTGCGCCCACTGCTGAGTTGCCACCGCATCTTGATACAACGTATTTACGTTGAAAAATAACACTATGCCGAATACGATGGTCAGAAGGAATGCGTGATACGAGCCGTTCCGAACATCATCACCGATAACCTTGAATAGTCTAAAGACCAGATACACAACAATGATGTTAAGCAAAGCGTTAATGCACGCTGAATAATTTTAGCTTTTGTGCCGCGCGTAGCCGCTAAGCCATTTTGAGCAAGCGACTCTTCTTCAAGCTTTGTAATAGATACTTGCGGAGCCTCCACATCTGTTGTATCGATAGGTCGCCCTTCATCTGATACTAGCAACTTCGCTCCGCAAGAAGAACAAAACTTAGCGCCCTCTAGGACTTGCTTGCCACAATTTGAACAGTACATTCGTTCCTTCATGATTAAAGAGGAAAAGCTGGCCACGGGGGAACGATATGAAGATAGGAGCTTCCTAGTTGCAGCAAGTATGGTATTCCTTTGTCCTAAGCTAATTGCAGTGTGGTTTGAAAGCGTATGCTCAAGAAGACGAACATGCGAGTGATCAGACTTTCATGATCTTCGTCATACGTGCGCTTCCCTACTCATGAGTCTGGACATTCATCCAAAGATAGTCCAAGAACAGCTCGGTCATTCATCCATAATGATCACCTTGGACACTTACTCTCACCTAATGCCAAATATGCAAGCTGAGGCGGCTACTGCTTTGGAGAAACTCCTAAGGTAGCCGCCTTTCTCCTGCCATTACCCGTAATCCCCCGCCAAATTCCTGCCAAAACGCATAATTCGATCATTTCCCTGCCAAGGTAAAGCTTAAAAGCCCCTATGGGACAAGGGCTCCTAGACATACAGACAAAAAAAGAGACCCGCCAACGGGGCGGATCTAAGGGTGTATATATTAAAAAGGGGGTCTTGCTATCTATAATACACGGATAACATGTTAAACACGTAACAGATATATTTCAATTATGTAACAAAATTGAAAGCGTTATATGCCGTAATGAGAATCAATATCATAATATCGAGAAATATTATCAAAATCAAAGAAAACGCTAACTTGATACCGATAATTAGTCTCAAAAGGCTGAAAATCGATATCAATTAAAGTATTTGCCAAAATTTCGACCTTGACGTATAATCCAATCAAGGACTTACCTTACAGAAAGGGTGATTCGGATGTACGATTATCACCATCTCGACCATGCGAAGAAACAAAGCCGTTCCAAGAAAACGCTGTGGATCACGCTGAGTTTAACTTTATTCTTCACCATCGTTGAAGTCATTGGCGGACTGCTGTCCAATTCGCTCGCCCTGCTCTCCGATTCCGCGCATATGATCTCAGACGTGCTCGCTCTCGGATTGAGCATGGTTGCCATCTATATGGCGACGAGACAGCCAAACGCCAAATATACGTTCGGCTTCCTCCGTTTTGAGATTATCGCTTCGTTCCTCAACGGTCTGGCGCTGGCCATCATTTCGATCGGCATCTGTATCGAAGGGATACGGCGATTTATGAACCCGGAACCGATCGATCTCAAGCTCATGCTGATCATTGCCTCCATCGGGCTGACGGTCAACCTCGTCCTGACGCTGGTGCTCAGCCGCAGTATGAAGGAAGAGGAAAATTTGAACGTGAAAAGCGCTTTATGGCATTTTATCGGAGATTTGCTAAGTTCCATTGGAGTTATTGTTTCTGCCGTACTCATTTATTATACCGGATTGCCTTGGTTCGACCCGATTATCAGCATTGTCATCGGCGGCATCATCTTCACCGGCGGTGCGAAAATCATTAAGGAATCGTACCTCATCCTGATGGAATCGGTGCCGGAGCGCTTCGATCTGGATGAAATCCGGGCAGCCATCGCTGCCGTGGAAGGTGTCGAAGATGTGCACGAGATGCATCTGTGGGCCGTGTCCTCGGATCATTATTCCCTCACGGCGCACGTCTTTATCGACGACAGCATCCAGCCGTTCTGCATCATCCTCGCCATCAACGAGACGCTGAAGAACAAGTACGGCATCGAGCACACGACGATCCAGATGGAGCATGCGGGCATCCACCCGCACGGCGAATACGGCAAGCAATTTATGCTGGCCAAGGAGCAGAAGCAGACCCGGAGTATCGGTCCTGTCTTCTAGAAGACGTCAAGACGCCTTCCCTCACCTGACCCCCACGAACTGTGGTGACCGGAGAGGCAAGGCGTCTTTATTCGAGCGCTTCCGCAATGCTCGATCTCCGCGCAATCAGGCGGAGCGGAATTTGAATTTCATGGCCGATACGTTTAAGCTTCCGCGCCTCATCTGCCGGAGATTGCTTCAGCGCTCTCGTATCGCCAAGCGCCTCAAGCATCAGCATCATGGTCATTTCAGCCTGCAGCGCATACGGGATATCGAGCGACGTCAGCATCGGGTGGCACACCGTCGTCACCGGATCGTTGTTGATGCCGGCAATCCGAAAATCCTCCGGCACCCGGTACCCCCGCCGTTGTACAGCGGACATGAATGCCAGCGAAATCACATCGTCGAACCCAAGAATGCCGACCGGAGATTCTCGATTCCAGAGTCTCTCCACTTGTTCCAACGCCTGGTCGATCGTCTCCACCTCATCCGAATCGATCATGTCGTACGGCACCGGTTCAGGCAGCTTCGAAAGCCCGTTTCGAAAGCCCGCTCTTCGTTGAAGATCGGTAGCGTACAAGCTTGTTTTGGCCAAATACACAATCGTTCGGCAGCCCTGCTCATACAGATGTCTCACAGCCTCGTCACAGCCATCGACAAAATCGAGGTTCACGGCCCCGACGGCGATGTCGTTCGGCCATCCCCACGCATTAAACAAAACAAGCGGCGTCCCTTCACCCACCAGATGGCGGGTCGCTTCCTGCGACATCGCCAGCCCGTGGCAGATGAGCCCGTCCACCCGGCGCTGCAGCAGCACATCCAGGTGGCGCTTCTCTATCTCCGGATCGAACCCCGCTGCCGAAAAAACGGACAAATGGTACCCGTACCCATGCGCCATACGCTGCATTTCTTCGGCAAACTGCCCGTGATACCCGCCGAAGACAGGCACGAGCATGCCGAGCTCATACGACTTCTTCCGGCTTAGACTGGCGGCCATAACGTTGCGGCGGTAGCCGAGCTGTTCCGCCGTCTGTTCCACTTTACGGATCGTTTCCGGCGTCATCGGCACATTGCGCCTGTTCAACACGTTAGAAACCGTAGCAATGGATACTCCAGCCGCTTCGGCGATATCGACGATGGTGATTTGCCGCTTTTTACTCATGCCGCGTTTCCCTCTCCCTGCTCAAAACTTTCATAGAATAAAAATAATCGATTTAAGCGTTTAATCTTTTCATTTTACCGCCAATCCATTGGACGCGTCAATGCAGCGGATAAGAAAAAAACCGTTCCGCCCTCTGGCGAAACGGCTGAACAAGACCATCGTTATATCGACGGTCTATTCGGCTCATGCTTGTCCTTGTGATAGGTCGGCATGGTGTAAGCTTTGCTTTCCACCGCCTGATTCGAGTGATCGGCCATCGACTGCATGGTTTGATTCATGCTTTTGTTTTTGCCTTTGCGCATCGAACTTCCCTCCATCCGTTAGGAACAATATGAGTTGCAGAGTATGCCTTCATGTTTTGTCACCAAACACCGGAAGATATGCAGGACGCAAGACGCCAATAATTCCTACGGTAAGGGAAGATAGATCGTCGGTTCTCCGTACATACTACACGAGGAACTTCATCACCATGCGAAGGAGAATCGATATGGGAATCTTAGACGGAAATCCGAAACACGAGCCTATGCATTATGGTGAAATTTATGCTTTGTGGGCATTCAGCTCGCAGACAAAGCTGGCCTTTACCGGTTACCATACGCTGCGTAATCACGCCGGTGATTCTGATTTAAGAGAATTCATGAAGGAATTAATCGATGTCGCGGCTAAAGAAACCGATGACTGCGATGCACTGTTAATCAAGAACGGCATCACCCCCCCGCCGTCGCCGCCGGAGAAGCCGAAAGCGAATCTGGAAGACATTCCGGCAGGCGCTCGTTTCACCGATCAGGAAATATCCGCCTCATTGAGCGTCGATCTGATGATCGGATTAAACATGTGCAGCCAAATCATCGGTCAAGCCATTCGCGAGGATATTGGCATGTTATTTACGAAGTATCATCAAACCAAGACCGGCCTCAGCAGCAAGCTGCTGCGCATGAACAAAGCCAAGGGCTGGCTCGTGCCGCCGCCACTGCAGCTGCAGACGAAAGAATTGGTGCACAGCTAGTCCTTCTATCACAAAAAGGCTCCCTACCGCGCCAAGCGCAAGGTAGGGAGCCTTCATCATTGTATCAAGTTCGGCGTAAGGAAATTACATGCTGAGCCATTTCTTGAACAGATGCTTCGTCGTGTCGAGATTCATCGCCGCGATCGAAGTCGTAAGCGGAATGCCTTTCGGGCAGGAGCGCACGCAGTTCTGCGAGTTGCCGCAGCCTTCGATTCCGCCGTCTTCCATCAGCGCTTCCAGACGCTCGTGAGCGTTCATCTCGCCCGTCGGGTGAGCGTTGAACAACCGTACTTGCGAAATGGCAGCCGGTCCGATGAACGTCGTCTTGTCGTTCACATTCGGACAGGATTCCAGGCACACGCCGCAAGTCATACATTTGGACAGCTCATAGGCCCATTGACGCTTGGACTCCGCCATCCGCGGTCCCGGTCCGAGATCGTACGTACCGTCGATCGGTATCCATGCTTTCACTTTCTTCAAAGCCGAGAACATGCGCTCACGGTTGATGACCAGGTCGCGGACGACCGGGAAGGTGCTCATCGGAGCGATCCGGATCGGCTGCTCCAGCTTGTCGACAAGCGCGCTGCAAGCTTGGCGCGGCTTTCCGTTAATGACCATGGAGCAAGCTCCGCATACTTCTTCCAAACAGTTCGATTCCCAGCACACCGGCGTCGTTTTGTCGCCTTTGGCATTCACGGGATTCCGCTGTACCTCCATCAGAGCGCTGATCACGTTCATGTTCGGACGGTATGGAACCTCGAACTCTTCCGTATACGGCTTGCTTTCCGCTGAGTCCTGACGGGTGACGATAAACTTAATCTTTTTGTTTGCTGTCGCGGTTGCTTCGGCCATGATCAATGACCTCCCTTCTTCTTGTCGGTTGTGTAGTCACGTTTACGCGGCGCGATCAAGGAGACGTCGACATCTTCCCACTCGATTTGCGGGCCGTCGGCCGTCCATTTCGCCTTCGTCGTCTTCAAGAACTCCTCGTCGTTACGTTCCGGGAACTCCGGCTTGTAGTGCGCGCCGCGGCTCTCGTTACGAAGAAGTCCGCCAAGCGTCATCGCGTGCGCGAGCTCCAGCATGTTCCACAATTGACGCGTATAAGCGACGCCCGGGTTGTTGAAGCGAGCCGAGTCGTTGATGTTAATGTTTTTGTAGCGCTGCTTCAGCTCGTTGATTTTATCGATCGTTTGCTCCAGGTTTTTGTTGTAGCGAACGACCGTCATGTTGTTGGTCATCCATTCGCCGAGCTCTTTGCCAAGCACGTATGCATTTTCCGTACCGTTCATTTTCAGGATGCTTTCGTACTTCTCGGTGTGCAGCTTCGCATAACGTTCGTAAACGGTCGAGGAAATGTCCTCCGCATGCTTATCCAACCCTTTGATGTACTCGATCGCTTTCGGACCGGCCACCATACCGCCGTAGATCGCGGAGAGCAAGGAGTTCGCGCCCAGACGGTTCGCGCCGTGGTACTGGTACTCGCACTCGCCTGCGGCGAACAAGCCCGGAATGTTCGTCATCTGGTTGTAGTCGACCCACATACCGCCCATCGAATAGTGAACGGCCGGGAAAATCTTCATCGGGATTTTACGCGGATCGTCTCCCATGAATTTCTCGTAGATCTCGATAATACCGCCCAGCTTGACGTCGAGCTCCTTCGGATCTTTATGCGACAAGTCGAGGTAAACCATGTTCTCGCCGTTGACGCCGAGCTTCATGTCGACGCAGACAGCGAAAATTTCGCGAGTCGCGATATCGCGCGGAACCAGGTTTCCGTAAGCCGGATATTTCTCTTCGAGGAAATACCAAGGCTTCCCGTCCTTGTACGTCCATACTCGTCCGCCTTCACCGCGAGCCGATTCGCTCATCAGACGCAGCTTGTCGTCCCCGGGAATCGCCGTCGGGTGAATCTGAATGAATTCGCCGTTCGCATAATATACGCCTTGCTGATATACGGCACTGGCTGCCGTACCCGTATTGATAACCGAGTTCGTCGTTTTCCCGAAAATGATCCCGGGACCGCCCGTCGCCAAAATAACCGCATCCGCAGCGAACGTATTGACTTCCATGCTGCGCAGATCTTGTCCGGCAATACCGCGGCATACGCCGTCGTCGTCCAGAATCGCGCCGAGGAATTCCCAGTGCTCGTATTTCTTCACGAGGCCGGCCGTTTCCCAGCGGCGTACTTGCTCGTCGAGCGCGTACAAGAGCTGCTGGCCTGTCGTGGCGCCGGCGAACGCCGTACGGTGATGCTTCGTGCCCCCGAAGCGGCGGAAGTCAAGCAAGCCTTCCGGGGTACGGTTAAACATAACGCCCATCCGGTCCATTAAGTGAATGATGCCCGGCGCGGCTTCGCACATCGCTTTAACCGGCGGTTGGTTGGCAAGGAAGTCGCCACCGTATACAGAGTCGTCAAAGTGCTCCCAGGGAGAATCGCCTTCGCCTTTTGTGTTAACGGCGCCGTTGATGCCCCCTTGAGCACAGACGGAGTGAGAACGTTTAACAGGAACCAGAGAGAACAAGTCGACATGGACTCCGGCTTCTGCAGCTTTAATGGTGGCCATCAAGCCTGCAAGGCCCCCACCGACTACGATAACTTTCGAATTCGCCATGATTGTCCGATCCCCCTTAACCTTTCGTTACTGACGTTACATGCTGAAACGCTGGATCCAAGAATGCCGTCAGCGACATAATGAACATAGCGGACATCACCACGAACACGCCCATCCAAACGTAAGTCGACACACGCTGCGCGCGCGGACCGACCGTAATGCCCCAGCTGACCAGGAACGACCACATGCCGTTGCTGAAGTGGAACACAGCGGCGATGACGCCGATTACATACAATACGAAGTAAACCGGATTCGATGCGATTTGGTGCATATGCGAGCCGATCTCCATTTGCTCGACGCTGCCGATCGCAATTTGAAAACGGGTTTGGAAAAAGTGCCACGCCACGAACAGGAACGTAACCACACCGGTCACGCGCTGCAAGAAGAACATCACGTTGCGAAAATAGCCGTAGTTATTTACGTTATTTCGCGCCGTGTAGGCGACATACAAACCGTAAATCGCGTGATACGCCAGCGGAATCCAAATGCCGAAAATTTCGAGCGCCAATACGAGCGGCAAACTGTGCAGCCATTCGACGTGCTCAAGAAAGCTCTCGGGTCCGCCCTTCGCTGCCGAGTAGTTCGTCAGCAGGTGTTCGATCAGGAAAAACCCGACCGGAATAACCCCCAGTAAGGAATGGAGCTTTCGTGAAAAGTACGAGTTCTTGAACATTACCCTTCGTTCCCCCCTAAAATTAGGCTTGCCACGGCCTTCGTGAAAACCATTACCCATTGTACTCCCGACGCCTGAGAGCGTCAACACAAAACGATACAACTATTTTCCATGAATCGACAGTCTTGTATACGGTTCACGGTAATTATTGTGAACAATCCGTGACATATACATCCTACTCTTATTTCGCTTATAATGGAAGTGCCGATTTCTTATAATCTCTTATAACTACAGTGCATATAGAAAGGAATAACTATGGAACAATTCGACATGTTCGTCACGGTCGTGCAGCAGCAAAGCTTAAATAAAGCGTCGCAATTGCTGAACATCTCGCAGCCCGCCCTTTCGCGCAAAATCATGAAGCTGGAGCAGGAGCTTGGCGTCGAGCTGTTCCGCCGTAAAGGCAAGCGGCTCGAGCTGACGCGCGCCGGCGAGGTCTGTTACGAATATGCGCTCGATCAGCAGCGTCTGGAGCGAAAGCTGCACGATTCGCTGCGCGCGTTCCGTTCCGCGACGAAACCGGCCAGCATCGTCATCGGCGCCAGTCTGACCACCCTGCAATCCACCTTGCCCGATTTGATCACCATTTATACACGCGAGCATCCGCATACCGATATTAAAGCCGTCACCGGCAAAACGCACGAGGTCGTCCCGCTCGTCAAGGAGAAAAAAGTCGACATCGGTCTTGTCGCCTCGCAAATCGACGACCCCGGCCTCGTCAGCGTCCCGCTGTTCGACGATCATCTCTGTCTGGTGCTCCCCGCCGCACACCCTTATGCCGATCACGCCGGCTTGACCGTTCACGATTTGCACGAGCTGCCGATGATCTTATTCTCCCGCGGGACATGGTATCGCGTACTGATGGACGAAATGTTCCATCGCTGCGGCGTCCATCCGGATGTGAAGATGGAGATCGATTCGTTCGAAGCGATCGTCCGCCTCGTCGCGACGTGCCAGACAGCCACGCTGCTCCCGGAATCGTACCTGCGCCATCCGCTGGTCGGCAACAATGAGCTGACCGTTCGTTTCGTCCCCGAGCTGGAGCAAACGAAAAGAACGACTTCGCTCCTATATACGGAGGAAGCCGCTCTCGAAGCGCCGATCCGGCGGTTTATCGACCTGGCGGTGAAGCATTACCGTTGACCCTCCAGGCTCACTTCTCCTCGAGCCCCAGCTTGCGCGCGGCATAAGCCGTCGTGCTCGCCTGGAGCAGGATCGTGAGCAGCACCGCCAGGAACGTAACGGACGAGATGATGTCCGCATGCGCGATGCCCATCCCGGCTACCATACCCGACAGCGCGGCGGGAATGACGCCCGTCTCCCGCACCCAGAACATAAATACAATCTCGTTCCGCTCCCACTTGGCCTTCCGGTCCGGAAGCGCGGAGGCCAGCACGGTAAGCGGCCTTGCGATCAGCATGAATACCGCAATGACACCGAGGCTCGGCCACAAGTGTTCGAAGATCATGCCGAAGTTTACCTGGCTTCCGAGCAGAATGAAAATAAGCATGCGCATCAGCACCGTCATATTTTCGGTAAAATGGCCCATTTCCTGCAGCTTGTCGTCCATGTGGAGCTTGAACAAATCGCTGTTCCCCCAAATCAGTCCGGCCGTGAACGTCGCCATAAATCCGCTCACATGCAGCGCGTCGCCCAGCCAGTAGGCCCCAAGCGCGGTAACGACGAGGGCGATCGTGGTGTAATCGCGCAGCCATCCGAGCCTCAGGTGCGCCGTGATGAACGCCAGCCCGAACCCGACACCGATGCCGACCGCGATGCCGCCGAGCGCCGTTTGCAGAAACTCGAGCACGCTTGAGGAGAGCGATATCGCCTGTCCGCCCGTAATCGCGCCGAGCACCGAGAAGGTGAGGATCGAGCCGGTTGCGTCGTTGAAGGCGGATTCGCTTTCCACCGTTTCCCGTACTTTGCTCCGGATCTTCACTTGCTTGAAGACGGGGATCAGCGTCGCCGGGTCGGTCGACGAAATAATCGCCCCAAGCAGCACCGCATACATGAACGGGATCCCCAGCAGGTAATGGGCGGCGAAAGCGACGACCGCGCACGTAATCAGCACGCCCGGCACGCTTAGCAAGGTAAGGGTGACCCATACCTGGCGAAGGCCCGACAGCCGGATGTTGCGCCCCCCGTCGAATAAGATGAGCGCGGAACCGACGGTTAAGATGAATTGATTCGTGAACGAGCTGCTCGGCTCGTGAATCAGGTGCAGCCCTTGACCGACGATCATGCCTGCGGCCAAAAAGAGAGCGACGTCCGGCAGTTTCAGCCAATTCGCCGCTTTTCCGAAAATCATGCCCAGAAATAAGACGGAAACGATTAAAAAGATGACATGCTCGATAAGTACGGCATTCTCCAACTCTCCGTGGCTCCTTCCTATATAAACCCAACGATCGTCTATTAACGCATTAACGAGCCAAGGCGTTCTCGAAATGCTCGATCTGTTCGTTCGTGCCAATGATGACCATGACGTCCTTCTCGTCTACGGTATCGGTAGCCGTCGGCGCGATGATCACGTCGCCATGCTTCTTATTGATAGCGACGACGCTGCAGCCATAACGAGCCCGGGTATCAAGCTCCTTCAACGACAGACCGTCCAAACACTTCGGAACGGCCAGCTCGGCGATCGTGTACTCCTTCGACAGCTCGATATAATCGAGCAGATTCGGGGAAACCAGCTGATGCGCGACGCGAATGCCCATATCCCGTTCCGGGAAAATGACCCGGTCGACGCCGATCTTATGCAGCACCTTCCCGTGCAGCTCGGACAACGCCTTGGCCACAACCATCTTCACCCCGATATCCTTCAAGAGGATCGTCGTCAGGATGCTGGCTTGAATATCGTTGCCGATCGCTACGATCACGCAATCAAAATTCCGGATCCCAAGCGAACGAATGACATCTTCGTCCGTCGAATCCGCAACGACGACGTGCGTGAGCTCTTCGCTCATTTCTTCTACCGCTTCCTCGTCCATATCGATCCCCATTACTTCATAACCGAGCTGTATGAGCTCCTTTGCCAGACTCGAGCCGAAACGGCCGAGTCCGATTACCGCGTACTGACTGCGTTTCATCGAATGCCTCTCCCTATCCAATCGTAATTTTCCCTTCCGGGTATCTGAACAGCTCTTTCTCTGCCTTCGGACCGAGCGCATACGCGAGCGTCAACGGACCGAGCCGGCCGATAAACATCGTAAGGGCGATCATCAACTTGCCGAACGTGGTCAAATCGGGCGTGAGCCCCATCGTCAGTCCGACCGTGCCGAAAGCCGACGTCGCTTCGAACAAAATCATCAGGAAATTGTGATCTTCCGTCGTGGACAGCAGCATGGTGACGAAGATGACCCAGAACAAGGCGATCATGGTTAACGTAATCGCTTTAAGAATCCGGTCTTTGCCGAGCCGGTTATGGAACAGCACGATATCCTCTTTCCCCCGGATCATCGCGATAATCGCCCCGATCAGCGTCGTGAACGTCGTCGTCTTGATCCCGCCGCCCGTCGATCCCGGGGACGCCCCGATGAACATGAGAACAATAATGAAAAACTGCGACGCCTGCCTCATGCCCGCGATGTCGATGCTGTTCGCGCCGGCCGTTCGAGGGGAGACCGATTGAAAGAACGAAGCCAGTATTTTACCGTTCCAGTTAAGCGTGGCAAGCGTCTTCGGATTCGTAAATTCAAAGATGAAGATGACGATGGCCCCGACCAGGATCAGAATGCCGCTCGCGCTCAACACGACCTTGGAATGGAGCGACAGCCGGCGGCGCTGCTTGTACTCCATCAAGTCGGACAGGACGACAAACCCGATCCCTCCTAATATAATCAACGCCATGGAGACGATATTGATCACATAATCGTCCGCGTAAGCCGTAATGCCGGAGAACCGGCCGGTAATCGGACCGAACAGATCGAACCCGGCGTTGTTAAAGAACGAGATCGCATGAAACACCCCATACCCCAGCGCACGCACCGGACCTAAATCGAACGACCACCGGATGGCGAAGATGACAGCCGCTGTGAACTCGATCGTCAACGAGTACACCAGAACTTTACGGATTAAGCGCACGATGCCTTCCATGCTGCCCTGATTCATCGCTTCTTGAAGAATGAGCCGTTCTTTCAGCGAAAGCCGCTTCTTCAAGGCGAAGGCGAACAGGGTGGCCATGGTCATGAACCCGAGACCGCCGACCTGAATCAACGAAATAATGACAATCTTGCCGAATAAAGACCAATGAGTGCCTGTATCGACTACGACCAGACCGGTCACACAGGTCGCCGAGGTCGCCGTGAACAACGCGTCCAGGAAAGGCGTCGGCACCCCGGACGCCGCTGACACCGGGAGCGTTAACAAGCCGGCGCCCGCCAGTATGATCAAGGCGAACCCGATGACCAAAATTTGCGGCGGGGTAAGCTCGATTTTTTTCGATTTGGATTTCATCCTGAACCTGCACCTTCTCAACTTTTTATGAACAACAAAAAAAAGACACGGGAAACCCAGTGCCATCCAAGGTTCCTGTAACACAAGCCTACGAGGTTAGCTGACGGATTCGGGTATACAGGCCCCCTATCCATGCGGCCCGTTACCCGGCCCTGCACGGAATTCACCCCTATGATTCATGGTTCCCCCGTTTTCTTGAAGAAATTCGGCTTCTTATTCAATTGATATGAATTATAAGGTTCTTTGGAACGAAGTACAAAGCTCTATTTGGCGGAAAAGGAAGGATTTTCGGAACATTACGATACATGACAGCGCTCTCAAACGGTGAAGTCTTCTCCTTGCTTGTTTTTTCCGGCGGTTTCTCGTGATATCATGAGATTACCCTATTAGCATGGATGACCATAACGGAGAATACGATTAAGATAAGCTGTTACGATTTACCGGATAAGGAGTGTGTCATGCCCAACAAAGGTTCTCGTCCCCCCTTATGGCTGGCGGTCATCGGTCTTCTGCTGTACTTCGGGCTATCTTATCTCGCCCCGCTGTTTCAGGACCACAACGATCTTGACGGGGAAGCGCAGGCGGCGCCTGCCATTAGTAAAGCGGAAGCGGCCGACCTCGCGATCGCCTTCGCCGATCACAAATTCGGGCTCTCGCCCGGCCGCACGGCGGATACGTTGTTTCAATCGAACACGGTTCGCAGCGGGTACATCCAGAAGGAAGGCTTGGAGGAAGAGTATCGAAATCGGTTCGAGAAGCGTTATCCAATCGATTATTACGAAGTGGAAATCCGCGATGGGCAAGCCACCTATTACATCGGGGTCAACTTCAACAACCGTCAGGTGATCAGCTATAGCGCTTCGAAAGCGCCGACGGCCAAAACCGAAGCGCGGCCGGCGGCGGAAACGGATGCGTCCTCGATCGCCGTAAGCGCCGTCCGCGATATGGGCTTCGATCCGGCTGCGTTCACACTGGCTGGCAGCGCTGCGGACAAACGCCCGCCCGGCGAATTCGTATTCGTCAGCAAGACGGAGCGGATCGGCGAAGCCCCGCTGGAGCTGCACGTGCAGACGGCGAACGGGCAAGCGGTGTCGTTCCGCCCGGCATTCCCGCCGCCGGAAAGCTTCACACTCTGGCAGCAGATGCAGGACGAGCGGTCCGCTCTGATGACGCGGATCAGCTTGTTCGCATCGCTGCTGATGGCGCTCGCCGCCTTGATCCTCGTCGTACGGCAGCGCAAACAGATCGACTTCGCGCGCGGCGCGCTGCTGTCGATCGTGTTCCTGGCGATCTATGTGAGCAATAACTACAATCTGATGCCCGCCTTCCGTACGATGCACGGCAGCGGTCCTTCGGAGCCGGATGCGGTGTTGTACTTGTGGATCAGCAACATCTATGTGGCGCTGATGGCGTTGTCCTCTTACTTCGCCTTGGTTGCCGGAAGCCGGCTGACGCTTGACCGGGGCGAACGCCCGTGGGCCGTATGGCGTGATGCGGACTTCGCCGGGCAAGTGAAGCAGGCGATGAGCAGCGGATATGTGATCGCCCTGTTCATTCTCGGCATCCAGCAGGCGTTGTTCTTCGCCGCCACCGAGCTGTTCGACGTCTGGGCCGTGAACGACCCGACCGATTCGGTGTACAATATGCTGCACCCCGAATGGTTTCCGCTGCTGGCCTGGTCTGCAGCCATCTCCGAGGAAGCCGTCTACCGGGTGCTCGGCGTGTCGCTTATGCTGAAGCTGACACGCCGTCCTTTCGTGGCGGTGCTTGTGCCTAGCGTCATCTGGGCGATGAGTCACACCCAGTACCCGGTATACCCGGTGTACACCCGGCTTGTAGAGGTGTCGGTCATCGGCATCGTGTTCGGTTACGCGTACTTGCGGTACGGCTTCCTGACCGCCCTGTTCGCCCACGCGGCGATGGACAGCATCCTGATGGGCTTCTCGCTGATGTACAGCGGCGACGACAGGCAAGCCGCCGTCGGCCTCGCGTACTTCTTCGCGCCGGCTGTCGTCGGTTGGCTGCTGCACAGGCTGCACGGGCGCTTCAAGCCTCGATCCCCGTCGAATCCGCCGCTGCGCCATCCGTAATCGGGTCGGCGCTATCGCTTGCGCCGGGCCCGGCTTCGGCTCCTTCGGCGGGGCCGTTCAAGGAAGCGAGAATGTGCTGCGCCAGCTTTTCCCCGATACCGAGAGGCTTGAAGTCTTCGACTTGAGCCTCTTTTATTTTTTTCAACGAGCCGAAGTGCTTCAAGAGCGCCTTGCGCCGCTTCTCGCCGATGCCCGTGATCGAATCGAGCGTCGATACGGTCATCGACTTGGCGCGCGTCTCGCGGTGGAACGTGATGGCGAAGCGATGCACCTCGTCCTGGATGCGCTGCAGCAAATAAAATTCCTGGCTGTCGCGCGGCAATGGCACCACTTCGGGCGGATCGCCCATTAACAGCTGGGCCGTCTTGTGCTTGGCGTCTTTGACCAGACCGCATACCGGCAAATGCAAACCGAGCTCGTTCTCGAGCACGTCCACTGCAGCCGCCAGATGGCCCCTGCCGCCGTCGATGACGATCAGGTCGGGCATCTTCAGTCCTTCCTTCAACACACGCTCGTAGCGGCGTCTGACGACCTCACGCATCGTCTCGTAATCGTCCGGTCCCTGCACCGTCTTGATTTTGTACTTGCGGTATTCCTTGCGGTCCGGCTTGCCGTCCGTGAACACGACCATCGCCGACACCGGGTCGCTTCCCTGGATGTTCGAGTTGTCGAACGCTTCGATGCGATGGATCGTGCCCGTACCGAGGTATTGGCCCAAATTTTCAACGGCCTTGATCGTCCGCTCGGCATCCCGTTCGATCAGCTTAAACTTCTCTTCAAGCGCCACGCGCGCGTTGTCGCTCGCCATCTCAACCATGTTCTTCTTCAAGCCGCGGCGGGGCATGTGCACCCGCACCTTCAGCCAGCTTTCGAGCGCATCCTTGACGTCAGATTTCGTCTCGGCCGCGGCCGTCTCCTCCGGCACAGGCGTTCCCTGCTCCGCGTCTGCGCCCGCCGAAGGCGTCTCCACAGCGGCCGGACGTTCCTCCGCCGGATTCGGCGGCAGGAAAATTTCCTTCGGCAGCGCCGGGTTATCGCTGTAATACTGGGTCACGAACGAGGTGAAATCGTCATACGCTTCGCCATAGTAAGGGAACATCGTCGCATGCCGCTCGATAAGCTTCCCTTGGCGCATATATAGAATCTGGACACACATCCACCCTTTGTCGACGGCAAAGCCGAATACGTCGCGGTCCATCTTATCGTTCGTCGTAATCTTCTGCTTCTCCATGACGGCGTCGATGTGCACAATTTGATCCCGCAGCTCCTTGGCCCGTTCGAAGTTCAGCTCCTCGGCCGCTTCCTGCATTTTGCGCTTCAGGTCCTCCTTGATCTCGTCGTGGCCGCCGTTCAAAAAGCGCGCGATCTCCCCGACCATCTTATCGTACGTCTCCTGCTCGACCTCGAACTCACAGGGCGCGATACACTGGCCCAAGTGGTAGTACAGGCATACCTTATCCGGCAGCGTATTGCACTTGCGCAGCGGGTACAACCGGTCCAGCAGCTTCTTCGTTTCCTGAGCGGCGTACGCATTCGGATAGGGGCCGAAATATTTCGCCTTGTCCTTATGCACCCGCCGCGTCACTTCGAGCTTCGGATGCCGCTCATGCGTAATTTTTATATAGGGAAAAGATTTATCGTCCTTCAGGAGTACATTGTACCTCGGGACGTACTTCTTGATCAGATTGCACTCCAGGATGAGCGCTTCCATGTTGCTGGCGGTCACGATATATTCGAAATCGACGATTTCGCTCACCAGCAGCTGCGTCTTCGCCGTATGACTGCCCGTAAAATAAGTCCTCAGCCGGTTGCGCAATATTTTCGCTTTGCCGACATAAATGATCGTGCCTTCGCGGTTCTTCATCAAGTAACAGCCCGGCAGCTCCGGAACGAGCGAAAGCTTCGTTTTGATCGCTTCCAGCGTCTTCTTCCGGTCCTGCGGATTCCATTCCCCATGCGTGTCCGACATGCCCTTCTCTCCTTTCGCAGGGAACAAAAAAAGCTCTTTTTCAGCATAGCAGAAAAAGAGCTTTTTCTCACGTCATCGTCAGACTGCCAAATTATTGATGGCGGCCCAATACGTTCTTCAACGCGTCTTTCGATTGGAAGCCGACGACCTTGTCCACCGGTTGACCGTCTTTGAAGACGATCAAGGTCGGGATACTCATAACGCCAAAGCGCGAAGCGGATTCCGGATTGTCGTCCACGTTCACCTTCGCGATCTTCACGTTGTCGCCGAGTTCTTTATCCAGCTCTTCCAGGACCGGAGCGATCATTTTGCAAGGACCGCACCAGGGAGCCCAGAAATCTACGAGAACCGTACCGGATCCTTCCACTTCACCGGTGAAGGATTGATCAGTCACATTTACAATAGCCATGATGGGAATTCTCCTTTCGCGGATAATGTCAACATGTAAAGTATACCACATTGCTTTCACTTTTCAACCGAACCAAAGTTTGCATAATTGTCACTTTCGCATCCTTTACAATCATCTGCGAAGTTGGGTATACTAGGCCTATATAATTACGATAAGTCTCGCGGTGTGCGATCGGACGTTCCTGAAGAGCCCTTCTTCGGGCCGCACGAAGCGACAAGGAGGAACTGAAATGAGTAACGATCCGAAACATCCGGAATTGCACGTATATGAAGAAGAGCGCAATGACTTGATCGATGTCGCGTTGGGCTTCGGGGTTTTCTTCGGCGTTTTGTTTTTAATCGCGATCGTAGCCACAGTCATCACGCTGGTTGCGAAGTAACGATTGGGTAAGGCGATACCTGCTGCCGGATGAGGCAGCAGGTATTTTTTTGTGCGCGAGGCCCGTCCGCGGTCTGTGCGCGGCTCGTGCACAAGGGTTTGTGCGTGCGGTCCTTGCCGCGCCCCGTACTCCCTGCCTATTCCTTTATTTCGATCCCCGCTTGTTATACCCGTTCACCATCACCACATCGACGAAAGGCCGAATCCGGTCCATAATGCGCCGGCCCTTATACTCCTCGTCCCCGTCCTTGCTCGTAAAGCTGAAATGCTTCTCCAGCGCGTCCAGATCGTGATTCGACGTGAAGAACGTCGGCTTCCGGTTCATCCGGTAGTTCAGAATCGCACCCATCACATGATCGCGCAGCCACGGATTTAAATTTTCCGCGCCGATGTCGTCGAACACGAGCAGGTCGGTTTCTTTCAGGATGTCGATCGTCTCCTTCAGCTTCAGCGGGTCCTGGAACATCGACTTCAAATCCTCGGCAAAATCCGGCATATACACAATTGCGCCGGTATAGCCGTCCTTCGCCAGCTCGTAGAGCATGTAACACATCAGGAACGTCTTCCCGGTGCCGAAATGGCCGGCCAAGTACAAGCCCGTCTGCGGCAGCCCTTTCGTACGCACGTTCAAAATATAATCCATCACTTGCCCGACCGCTTCCTCCCGCTGCGGATCCTTGTCCAGAATCTCCAGCGACGAATACCCTTGGGAAAGCGCGCGTTCATCCACATAAAAGCTTCGGATCCGGCTGCGAACCGCATCCTGCGTCGACTTCGCCAAAAACTTCTTGCACGCCACCTTATGATCGTAGACGCGCGTCCAGTCATCCCCCGGCTCCACCTGGAGCATCGTGTAATGGCCTTCGAGATCGTTCGGGCAGCGGTCAAGCCCCGGACAATTCGTACAATTATTGTATTCCTTCACATATTGATGCAGCTTGTTTAAATTCAGCTTGATCGTCTGGTTATCGAGCTGCGGATACTTGCTCCGCAGCTTCACGATCAGCGGATCGGCCGCAACCTCGCGCAGCTTCTCTTCCGCTTGCTTCAACAGCTGCCGGCCCTGCGAGCCGCGCAGCAGCTCCCCTAGCGATTCCAACGCGAAGCACCTCCCCCATGAAGTACCTGTTTCTCTTCTCCGGTTCTCTCACTCAGTCCCCGGCAGCCGCTACCTTTGTCCGTCCAGCTGCTGCGCTTTCCGGCGCAGCGCCTCCCGCTCCTCATCCGAACGCGGCTTGCTCGGGGCCGAATCCGGCACGATCGGAATGAGCGGCTTCTGCCTTGCGCCGCCACGGCCGGACTTGGCCGTACCTCCGCTGCCTCCGCGATAGGCGCCCTGCGTGCCCTGAGCCGTTTTTTTCTCGCTGTACGCCATCTGCTCGCGCACGTAACGAACGGCTTGCTCGAACGATCCGACCTGTTTCCCCAGCATGTCGGTGACGATCGCTTCCATATATTTTTTCGACCAGGAACGTTTGGTGACATAAATATAATGAATAAGGACGTTGATCACTTCTTCATGCAAACCGTAATTCAGCTCGACCTTCGCCAGCGTATCGAGCAGCCCGTCCGGCACCGTGCCTTTCGAAAAAATTTTCTCCAGCAAAAACATGTACGGCTCGTTCCGCAAAATGTAATTATACTGATGCTGGTTGCACTCTCCTTGAAACAAATCCGGCACGTCCAGGTAAAATTCCATCTCGACCGGCTTATCCTTCGAAACGGCCCCTTCCACCTTCTCTTCGCCTTCCGCATCGGCCTTGCCGGGCAGCTTGGCCATCCACCTTACCCTATCTTCCGTTCGTTTCTTATCTTGACGGAATACTTGGTTCGCTTTATGCTGCAGCAGCTCGAGCGCGAGCGTGCCCGCTTCGTCGAATACGCCGTCCTCGTCCAGCAGCCGGCAGATGTCGGTTAGGTAGAGGCTGTACTTTTTCGCTACGAAATTGATCGTCGCCATCTGCTCGGGCTCGTATTTCAACCGCTCGACATATTCCCGGTTGAACGACTCCCTCGGAAAATGCATGATGATTTCCGCATACGTGAACCCTTTGTACGTCACTTCCGGCTTCGTCTGGTCAGTCGTGGCTGCGGCCGATTCGAAGAAAGCCTGCTCCAGCTCCTGATCGACGACCTGCGTGTTTAGCCGGAACAGCTCGTAGAACGGTACCGATAAATTTTCGGCGTTCGCCTGCTTCAGCTCGTCCGCTTCGGGCAGCATAAATTCGTCCCGCAGCGCAAAAACGGCATACTTTCCGACTTTATCGCGAAGCAGCAGCGTGAGATGGTGGTTTTTGAAAAACTCCCCCGGCGTCAGCGGTTCGAACAGCTGATACTCGTACAAATAGTCCTCCGAAGCGGCCGCAAAGCGGCGTGACGTGCGAAGCAGACCGACCGCCTCCAGCTTGGAGGTTTGCTCGATAAACCATTTACGCCCGCGCTCTCCGCCCTCGATCTCCATCGTCAGAAACAGCTTCCGCTGCTGCTCGATCGGCGAGAAGCCCACTTGATCGGCAGGCAGCTGGTGATACAATGTATAATAAACGCTAAGGGCAAAAGCGCCGACCATCGGCTGGTACATCGAGGTCAGCACCTTGTAATCGAGACTGCTTAAGGCAAAGTCGCGGTTAACGACAAACCGGTGATACTCGGAAAAGTGAAGCATATTCGTAATTCGCATGCATACAAAACTCCATCCGTGTTGCTAAAGTCTTAATCTTCATTTTACCACAGCAATCGACAACGGTGTAGAAGAAAAAGAAGGCTTCGCCGGCGTACCGGGAGCCTTCCTCCGTTTCCTCAGAACATCTTGAAGCCTTTCTGACGCAGCGACTTGATCGTCGAACCGCTCAGGATGGCGCCCGCCAATCCGCCTAATGCCGAGATATAATCGACAAACGTATACTCGGCGATATTTTGCGAAAGCGAGCCTGTCCCCCAACCCCAATACAACACAAGACCGATCACAAGTACGATATATCCGTAAATGGGAAACCAAGTCGTCTTCAGCAGCATGTTGAGAATAAACCCGATTCCGAAGAACAGCACGAACAGCAGCACGGTAGCGATAATCAATTGCAGCAATGCAGACAACTCCTTCTTCTCATACCTTCGTCTACTTTCTATTATAATCAAAAGCGCAGGACGGTAAAGGGCGCCCTCGTCCCGGGAATGTGAACACTTTGTCACCGTTTAGCCCCCAGCCTTGGTGCATTTGCCCTTTCCCGCATCTTTAGCTACAATGAAACAAGCAAAAGAATCGAAGTGAAAATCAATATCATGAGGAGAGAGAGATCCATGAGTGAAGCCGTACATACGTTGGAAGGCTGGTACTGCCTGCATGACTTCCGCGCCATCGATTGGAACGTCTGGAAAAGCTTGACCGCGCAAGAAAGAAACCGCGCCGAGGACGAGCTGTTGTCCTTGCTGAAGCAATATCAGAGCACCGAGGATCAGAAGCTCGGAAGCACAGCGTTCTACTCCATCGTCGGGCAGAAAGCCGACTTCGTCTTCATGCACCTGCGCGAAACGCTGGAAGAGCTGAACGAGCTCGAGAACGAGTTTAACAAATCGATGTTCGCTCAAGTGACCATTCCGACCTATTCCTACGTATCGGTCGTCGAACTCGGCGGTTACATGGCCAAACCGGGTACGGATCCGATGCAGGATCCGGACATCGTCGCCCGCTTGAAGCCCATCCTGCCGAAAGCGAAGCACATCTGCTTCTATCCGATGAACAAGCGCCGTGAAGGCAACGATAACTGGTACATGCTCAGCACCGAAGAGCGCCGTTCCTTCATGCGCGGCCACGGCACGATCGGCCGCACGTACGCCGGCAAAGTCAAACAAATTATCGGCGGCTCCATCGGCCTCGACGATTGGGAATGGGGCGTCACGTTGTTCGCCGACGATGCGCTGCAGTTCAAGAAGATCGTCACCGAAATGCGCTTTGACGAAACGAGCGCCCGCTTTGGCGACTTCGGCGACTTCTACATCGGCAACCTGCTCGATACGGATAAGACTTCCGCCATGCTGAAGTTATAAGCCGGCGCCCCTTGGCGAAGCTCCGGGCCCCAGGCGCCGCCGCCGCGGGTTCGCCGCCCGGAGCTTGAGCTGCTTTCCCGGGTTACGCAAAAAAACCTTGCCCATACGGCTGCAGCAGCCGTGTCAGGCAAGGTT
>NZ_BCPS01000050.1:0-91707 GCF_016586185.1 Paenibacillus sp. EPM92 | reverse complement strand
TACGGCTGCAGCAGCCGTGTCAGGCAAGGTTTTTTTGGCTTCTAGTCGTCGTCTTCCTCGGCAAGCTTCGCGAGTTCCTGCTCCAGCGCTTTGCGACGCAAATACTCCTCGGTATCGCGGTCGCGTTGACGAGACTTCTCCTTCAACCGTTCAATGGCCGGCAGGATCAGAATGTCGATCTCCTTCTGAACCGTCGCCACCAGATCATAGCGGTCTTGCGTCTCCAGATAATGGCCGACATCGATCAAGGCGTTGTACCGGTCGAGCTCCTCGCGGGTCAGCAGCCCGCGAACCTGCACACTGCAGTGACGCATCGTTTAGAAACGGCCTTTCTTCAAGACGAGCGGGATGCCACCGATAATGTACAGGTAGCGAAGATCGATAACCTTCTTCATCACGGCCGCGACACCGCCTTTAATTTTGCGCGAGCCGACGATGCCGATCGCTTCGCCGCGGCCGAGCGAGGCCACGGTGCCTTTCGGCTTGTACTCGAACTTCTGCAGCTCGGAATTGCGAATTTGCGCAACAAGATTGTGCGCGCACACTTCCGCCTGCTGCATCGAAATTTGCGCGGTCGGCGGATAAGGACGGCCTTCCGGACTCATCACGATCGAGCAATCGCCGAGCACGTAGATGTTCTCATGGCCCGGGATGCGAAGCGTGTCGTCTACTTTGATGCGGCCGCGCATCGTTTCGAAACCGGCTTCCTCCAGCATGTGGTTGCCGCGGATACCGCCGGTCCAGATGATGGTGGCCGATTTGATCTCTTCGCCGGTCGCCAGAACGACGCCTTCCGGTGTGCATTCTTTAATCGCCGTGGCAATTTTGAACGTAACGCCTTTGTTCTTCAGAACGTTCATCGCATACTCGACCAGTTCCGGGTCGAAGCCCGGCAAAGCTGTTGGAGCCGCTTCAATATTATAAATGTTCACGAGAGACGGATCGATGTCAAACTCCTTACAGAGCTCCGGAATGCGATCGGCCAGCTCGCCGACGAATTCAATGCCTGTGAAGCCTGCTCCGCCGACGACGAATGTCAAGTAATCCGTACGGGAAGGCTCGCGCTTGAATTTGGCGAACTGATATTCGATATGCTCGCGAATGAAACGAACGCTGTTGATCGAGCGGATGTTCATCGCGTATTCCTTCAAGCCGGGAATGCCGAACGTTTCCGGCTCCCCACCGAGACCGATAACCAGGTAGTCGTAGGACAACGTGCCTTCTTCGAGAATAACTTTCTTCTCTTGCGGGCGAATTTGAACGACTGTCGATTTCACAAAATCGATTTTGAACTCGTCGATCAACTTTAAGATGCTGACACGTGCATTTTCCGGATTATCCGTGCCGGCAGCCGGCATGTGCAGATGCGTGGTAATGTAATGGTAATCATGCTTATTTACCAGCGTTACGTCCGCCTCGTTATAGTTGAGTTCCTTCTGCAGCCGGATCGCCGTCACAATACCGCCGTAACCTGCACCCAAAATGACAATCCTTGGAATTCGACTCATGGCTCTATCCCTTCCATCCTTGCGTATTTTCTATATTTCTTTATAAGTTTGACCAAAATTCTTTGTGAAAAATTACACAATCTATGCCGGAATGTGATTTTAATTTTATTTTTGGCATCAGTTAGTCAAAATATAAGCGTTTCAAGTGTTTATGCAACAACAAATTTAACCAATTCAAAAGAAATGATATAATGATACGCTTGAAATAGCAAGTATTATTTTGATTAAAATCGCCCCTTTTTCGCCATCTTAAGAAAGGGATTCCCCCGATTGTTTCCTCTCTCGTTTTTTCCCGCCGGAATTGAAATTATACGGAAAGGTTATGAATACCATTAATTAATTTAATCTAAATACGCTATGCTTTCATATTTTCATGGAAAGAGCGTACGTTTATAATAGAATGGATACATATCGTACCGGAGGTGCTTATTGTAATGAGTAGCGGAATTGTTGACATTATTATCGTCGGCGGCGGTCCGGCAGGCATGTTCGCTTCGTTCTACGGCGGCATGCGCCAAGCATCCGTCAAATTAATCGAGAGTATGCCGCAGCTCGGCGGACAGCTCGCCGCGCTTTACCCGGAAAAATACATCTACGATGTGGCCGGCTTTCCGAAAGTAACGGCTCAGGAGCTCGTCAACAATCTGGACGAGCAGATGAAGCATTTCTCCGACATCCAAATTTGCCTGGAAGAGAAAGTGCTATCCGTGGAGAAGAAAGACGAGCGTTTGTTTGAAGTTACGACCGACAAAGGCGTACATCAGTCCAAAGCCGTTATCATTACAGGAGGCGTCGGAGCGTTCGAGCCGCGCAGACTGGAATTGCCCGAGGCCGTTAAATACGAGAAGAAAAACTTGCACTACTTTGTCAGCGACCTTAACCGCTTCAAAGGCCAAAAAGTCTTGATCAGCGGCGGAGGCGATTCCGCCGTGGACTGGGCGCTCATGCTGGAACCGATTGCCGAGCAGGTAACGCTTATTCACCGTCGCGATAAGTTCCGCGCTCACGAGCACAGCGTTGAAAACCTGATGAATTCGAAAGTCAACGTCGTAACGCCGACAGAAATTAAGGCGCTTCACGGCGAAGATACGATTACCCAAGTCACGCTGGCCGATATCAAGAGCGGTGTGGAAACTGTCATCGACGTTGACGCGGTTATCGTCAATTTCGGATTCGTCTCCTCCCTCGGACCAATTGCCGAATGGGGACTGGAAATCGACAACGGCTCGATCGTCGTCGACTCCCGTATGGAAACGAGCATACCGGGCATTTTCGCCGCGGGCGACATCACCACATACCCAGGCAAGCTGAAGCTTATTGCCGTAGGCTTCGGCGAAGCGCCGACTGCGATCAATAACGCGAAGGTGTACATCGACCCGACCGCGAAGCTGTCCCCGGGGCACAGCTCGAATATGAAGAGGTAATGCCGGTTTTTCAGGGCAATTGTTCTCGGTAGTGACAAATAACCCCTGCTTACGCTTTAAGCGGCGAAGGAGGGGTTTTTTTGGAGTATGAGGGCTACTATCCGATAGGGGAGAGAAAGAAAGTTCAGGTCATGAAACCTGCGCGTCCCCTTCCCGGTAATAATCCAGGTTAAGTTCGCGACGATGTATTTCTTCCAGCAGCAGTTCGACAAATTCTTTTTCCAATTTTAGATCGAGCGCTTTGAAGTATGAATCCACCAATATTTCATTACTGATCAATTTCATCTCAATCACCTTGATTCTTTAAAGTAAAATTATAGTAACACGGTTCAAAAATTAGAACAAGCGTTCCGTTATCCACATCAATATGTGCACAACCTGTGTGCATCTTGTTAATAACTGTAGAAAAATGGATAATACTGCGCCGGGTCATGTGGACAAAGTTATACACAATGAAACCGGACGTGCATGCAATAAAAATATTTTATCAACTTTGGTTTAATTTCCCATTTGACTCGAAACCGTATTTACGGTTCTGCGTATTGCGTAATAGCTTTTACGGATGGAAGGGGCTGTTCTCTTGGAAACGCGTAAACTCATTTCGGCCTTATGCTATTTCAGCATTTTCTTCGCGGGGTTCATTATCCCGATCGTTATTTACTTCATTACCGATGACCCGGAAGTGAAGCATCATGCGAAAGCGGCGTTCGTCTCGCATATTTTGCCTTTCGCCTCTTTATTGTTTTTGTTGATCGCCGTCTTTACGCTGCCGACCTTCAGCGGTTTTATTATCGCGCTAGTACTTTGCGGCGTTCTGTATGCAGCCGTTACGATCTACAACGTCATTCAAGGTATTCGGGTGCTCGTCTCCCGCTAACAAAGTGTTGACCCCATGCGCCATTAATCCGAACTATCATGTAATCGCTTGCATATCATGTAATAAGAGCTAGCTTTCCAGCCGGCTCTTATTACGGATCGGGGTGGTGAACGCGATGGCCTTTCGCAACGGATTCACGGCGATGATCGGCGTCCTCTGGCTCACAGCACCTTGGTGGGCAAGCTTTACCGATACGTCCGGCGCCGTCCTTGCCGGCGTGCTGTTCGGGCTGCTTCAAGCGGTTTCCTCGCTGCTCGCCCGCGGCAGAACCGGTTGGTCTTCATGGCCGAATTGGATCAGCTTGCTGTGCGGCGTTTGGTTTATTTTGTATCCGTTCCTGTATCATTTCGACTGGATGCTGACCCTGCTGTACGTTGTTCTCGGTTATTTGACCGTACTGCTCAATTACACGAATATGAATACCGACCCTCCGCAAGCGAAATGAGCTGACGCGGGCGTTAAGAAACCTTTCGGGACTTTTACCGAAAGGCTTCTTTTTTATGAACCACGAATGTCAATCGTATAGTTCAATAAAATCGCTATGCCGATATAAGCTGCTAGGTTCAAAAGGTACGCCATTGTTTCCGATCACAAGCCAAACTTCAACTCCAGTGCCTGCTCCCTCAGGATCCTTTACATCCCCTTCCACAACAACTCTAAGGTTGTCAGATGCATGGAACCCGTAGACCAGATGAGTTGTACCACTATGCGGACTCAGCAAGACCTCTTCTTTGTAAAGAACCTCCCCTTCGGTTTCCATGTACGGGAAATATCGATTAACCGTAGCACAAACTCTCATCGCATGATCTTCCAGGTTTCTTAGATTAATAACAAGACTATCGATAGGCAGTCCACTAGCCGTAATCCGGGGAACAACAAACGGTTTCGTAGTGATCTTCGACATACTATCACCTCCTGAATATGAGAGAATACTATATTATATTTAATTATTAGATAGTGGTATCGGCGAATCGATAGAATACGAATGTACAAGCACCGAAATTGGATTGGTTTTTTTAAGTTTACGTAAGGCTAATGTTCATGGTAAAATCGGAAATCTGTGCGGTAAATGGAAGTAACCTTCCCTGTTGTGGATGACGTGGATAAGTGGCTTGATAACGCGCCGAATCTGCTTATCCACATGTGGATAATTCCGTTTAGCCACCGTAGTTATTCACCTTCTTCGTTATCTACCGCAGCGTTAATCGCCAAAATAAAAAAACTCCCAACGTTATTTCCGAAGAAATCATATTGAGAGAATCTGGAGCGTGGTCATAACGAAAAACCTCCTGACGTATGTTCCGTAGAACTAACGTCAGGAGGTGTGCAATCCGCAACCCGTAATCAACTATTGATCAGAATCAGAACCCGCACCGCTCCCGCGATTAATCCTCGCAAGGCTGTGCCAGTACCGCATCTTCCTCTTTCGTACGGAAGCTGGAGCCGCACCCGCACGTCGCTACCGCATTCGGGTTGTTGATGGTGAAGCCGCCGCCCATGCCGGCATCCTGGAAGTCGATCTCGACACCGTACAAATACTTGGAGCTTTCTGCGTCGACAACCACCTTCAATCCGTGGATGTCCATCACTTTATCGTCTTCCTTCTGGTTATCGTCAAAGCCCATTCCATAGGAAAAGCCGCTGCAGCCTCCGGATTTTACGCCAATGCGCAGGAACAAGTTGGACGACTCCTCCGCCGCGAGCATTTCTTTAATTTTATCGCTAGCTGTTTCGCTGATTGTAATCATATGAATTCAGCCTCCCTTACGATTAAATCGGTTCTAACATAAAGTATACTCTTTTGAAGCCGACACCTCAAGGGATTTTGTTCCCTGCCCGCCGCTTCTTCTTATTTTATCAATTTCGTAATAACGTAACAACAGCACGTCCAATTGTTGGCTGCACAGATGAACCTCGGGATGCATCAAACCGAGCTCACTGCCCAATTGAACCATCCGTTCGCGAACGCTCTCGATTTCCCGGGAAAGCGCCAGGTACTGCTCTTGTGAAACAGAAATCAGCATCATCGCACCGTCCCCTCTTAGAAAAATCGTTTTAGTAAGAAATCCGACAATGCTAAAGTATACTAGATTTGGCGGCTAATTGAAATACCAAATTTTAGGTTTTTCCACTTTACTGAAATAAAATTTTATGGTAATCGTGTCATTTACTCCCATGGAAATAATCAACCTTGGTTTGCTGAAACATTTTTGTCGAAACCATGTATTGCCCAGCCCGAACAGGAGGTTTATAATAGGGTGTATTGTTCAACCTTATTTGTGTTATAAGGATATCTTATATATGATGTGTGATCAGCATGCGCCCTTGAGCCTACGGCCAAGGGCGCCTATCCAGTTTACGGAGGTGGATTCGATTGAAATCCGCAATCAGCAACCCCGAATTGCGCATGGCCGAAATTGCTGAGAAAGTAGAGCACGGCGAGCGCCTGACGTTAGAGGACGGCGTGTTCCTCTACGAATCCGACGATTTGTTAACGATCGGACAATTGGCGGGCAAAGTGAACCTGCGCAAGAACGGCAAGAAAGTGTATTTTGTCGATAACATGAGTCTCTATTTTACGAACGTATGCGAAGAGCACTGTGCATTCTGTCATTTTCGGAGAGACGAAGGCCAGCCGGGCGCCTATACGTTAACGCCTGAAGAAATGTTCGCCTATATCGACAAGCATTACCATCCCGGCATGCGCGAGTTTCACATTACGGGCGGGCATAACCCGAACGTACCTTTCCAATACTATGTAGACTGCATCCGGGGTCTCAAGCAGCGTTACCCGGACGTCACGATCAAAGCGCATACGGCGGCGGAAATCGAGTTTTTCTCCCGTCTAAGCGGACTAAGCTATAAAGAGGTGCTGCAAACGCTGATCGACGCCGGGCTGGGCACGATGCCGGGCGGCGGAGCGGAAATTTTGTCCGAACGCTACCGCAAGAAGATGCACCTCGTCGACAAGGCTTCTACCGATCAGTGGCTCGAAGTGCACCGGACTGCGCATAAGCTCGGGTTGAAAACGCACGCGACGATGCTGTTCGGTTCCATCGAAACGTTCGAGGAACGCATCCGCCACTTGATGTATTTACGCGAGCTTCAGGACGAAACGGGCGGGTTCATGGTATTCATCCCTAACTCCGTGCAGCCGGCCAACGTCGATGCGGGTTTGAAACGCCGCGTCTCCGCTTACGATAACTTGCGAACGATCGCCATCAGCCGTTTGATGCTGGACAACATTCAGCATGTGAAAGCTTATTTTATCAATCTCGGCACACAGCTGACGCAAATCGCCTTCGCCTTCGGGGCGTCCGATGCGCACGGCACGATTATTCAAGAACGGATCAGCCATTCGGCGGGAGCCACTTCCCCTGAAGGATTGACCCGGGACGAGCTGGTTTACTTGATCCAAGGAGCGGGACGAATTGCGGTTGAACGCGACACGTTCTACAACGAGATCAAGGTTTACGAATAAAATGCATGTGAGAAAGGGTTTGCCGTTGTTATGAAAAAACTTGTCATTTTAGGCGGAGGATACGGCGGTTTGACCGTAGCCAAAACATTGCTCGAGGGGGATTTGCCGTCTGATACGGTCATGATCCTGATCGACCGCATGCCGTATCAAGGGTTGAAAACCGAATACTACGCGCTTGCGGCGGGAACCGTGTCCGATAAAGACATACGCGTCCAGTTTCCGGTCGATCCGCGGCTGATTTTGAAGTACGGGGAAGTGACGTCCGTCGATCCGGAGTCGAAGCTCGTGCACTTCGAGAATGACGATCCGCTCTCGTACGACTGGCTTGTCATCGCGCTCGGCTGCGTCGATAAGTACCACAACATTACCGGCGCGAAAGAGTTCTCGAACAGCATCCAGACGTTGTCCGCCACCCGAAAAACGTATCAAGGCGCCAACGACACTGCCCCCTACGGTCAAGTCACGATCGTCGGAGGCGGCCTCAGCGGCGTGGAGATGGCGGCCGAGCTCCGGGAAAGCAGGCCCGATCTGAACATCCGCATTCTGGACCGCGGCGCAAGCGTCCTGTCTCCGTTCCCGCAGAAGGTGCAGCGCTACGTAAGCGAGTGGATGCTGGAGCATGACATCGAGCTGCGCTCGCACGTCTCGCTCTCCCGTCTGGAGGGCGGCCTCTTGTATAACGGCGATGAGATCATCCAAACGGACATCACCATATGGACGGCGGGCATTCAACCGAGCCCGATTGTGCAACAGTTAGATCTGCCTAAAGATGCGCAAGGACGGCTAATCATTAACGAATACCATCAACTGCCCGACTATCAAGAGATTTACATCGTCGGCGATTGTGCGTCGCTCCCCTTCTCCCCGAGCGGTCAGGCCGCCGAAGCCCAAGGCGAGCAGGTTGCCGAAGTATTACAAGCGGTATGGAAAAACGAAACTCCCCGGCTCGGTAAAATCAAGCTCAAGGGAGTTCTCGGGTCGCTCGGCAAGAAGGCCGGCTTCGGTATGATGGGCAAACGCACCGTCATGCTCGGCATGATGCCGCGGGCGATTAAAAGCGGCGTGCTCTGGATGTCCAAGCGCCATTTCGGATAGTTTTATTCCCCTAAGAGATCGAACATCGCTTCGATCTCTTTTATTTTCGCTTGAATCGCTTCGTCTAATCCTTCGGCCGTCTCGGCTGCGACGATCTCGCCGTTCACCAGGGCGAACGGGAACAAGTAACACTCGCCGCAATTCCCCAGACAGCCATACTCGATCACGTCGTACTCGGGGTTGCTTTCCAGCGCCTTCATCAGCTTATCTGTGCCGTGATGCATATTGTTTGTGCAAAATTCTATGATCGGTCTCATGGACGCTTCCCCACCTTATAGCCATTTTAATTTTCAAACGATTGTAATATAATAAAGGATAGAAGGGAGATGATGCAAATGAGTGAGAGTACGCAGCAAAGCACTATGTATGACGAAGTGCTTGAAGTTTTAGATAAACTTCGTCCATTCCTGCAGCGCGACGGCGGTGACGTGGAACTCGTAGACGTGGAAGATGGCATCGTTAAGCTAAGATTGATGGGTGCATGCGGAAGCTGCCCGAGCTCGACGATTACGTTGAAAGCCGGCATCGAGCGCGCGCTGCTTGAAGAAGTGGAAGGCGTGCAAGAGGTTATACAGGTGTTCTAATTGCACTTGCCAAGCAAGAAAGGGTCGACCCTCCGGGGGTCGGCCCTTTCTTGCCTTTCAGGCGTTCGTACCCGCCTCTGCGCTCGCTTTCGTCTTCGCGCCGCTGCCGACGATCGCTCGTATCGGATCAAGCCCCCCGGAGACGTCGATAATGTTGCCGGTTAAGAAGTCCGACCGTTCCTCGCACAAGAAGGCGATTACGCGGGCGATGTCTTCTCCGGTTCCCGGACGCCCCCTAGGCGATTCGTCGTCATGCAGATGCTCCACTTCGTCGATCGTCCGCTCCTTGTTCGCGCCGCGAATATCCCCCGGGCATATCATATTGACCGTAATGCCGCTGGCCGCTTCTTCGACGGCGATCGTCTTCGTGAACGAGACGAGGCCTACCTTGGCAGCGGCGTATACGGCTCGGTGCGGCCAGCCTCGCGCCTCCGAGGCGTGACCGAAGCCGAAGTGGATGATGCGCCCCCATTGACGCTGCCGCATCATCGGCAGAACCAGATGGTCCAGATGCATGACGCCGAGCAAATTCCCCTGCATCAATCCTTCGATCTCCGATGCGTCGTAATCCCGAAACAAGCGGCGCTCGCGAATGAACGGACCGGCGTTGTTGATCAGAATGTCAATTTTGCCGAAGCGGTTGACGGCTTCCGAGACAAGACGTTCCCGGTCCGCAGGCTTTGCTACGTCCCCTTGAACGGCGTAACCTTCTACGCCCAGGCTGCGAATTCGCGCGCACAGCTCCTCGGCTTCCTGCGCACTGTTGACGTAGTTGACGAGCAGGTCGACGCCTTGCTCAGCAAGCAGAAGCGCGGTCATCTTGCCAAGTCCCTTGGCGCTTCCGGTAATGAGTGCGGTTTTCCGCATAGGCTGCATGCTCCGTTCCTCCCCGCTTCCAGTTCTTCCTCAAGTATAGTGGATGGCGGGATGCGATTTCAACGCCCGGCGCGCCGTCCGCCCGCTCTGGAAGTAGGCGCAGACTTTGGCGCTGCAGTCGCGGCCGGATGCCTGGCAATGTAACGGAATGCGGTCGTTACGGCTTTCATGGCCATTTCGCAGCCTTCGCGCAGATCGTCAAGATTGGCTTTGATCTCTTCCGTCTCGGGACGCAGCCGTTCTCCGCGTCTGCTCTCCTCCGCTTTCATCAAATCGTCGAGCAGATCGGCGTTAATCGTATGAATCTCCATGTTGCGCTTGTTGCGCAGACGGTCGACCGGTTCTTTATACTTTATCTTTAGCTCATACAACTGCTGCTCCAAATCCGTGTGCAGCCCGTTCTGATGCATATTGCGGAGTACGGTAAAATAGGAAAAACGGGATTTGACGCGCTCGGTCTGCAGTACAAATCGTTCGTTCAGAAAATGTCCGAGTTTATCGAGAATGGCAAACAGGCGGATCAGCGCGTTGCGGTAATAGTACAGATGACGATGGTACTCGTCCGTCTCCCCGGGCTGCATCTGATCGACGTAATCCGAATTGACCCGGCTTCCGTACAGAATCGCGGCATACTCGCTCTGCTCCAGCTCGTCCACCGCACGCAGGAAGTTTTCGCTCCAGATGACGAAGCGCCGCTCATGCGGTGTCTGCCGGTCACCGGGGATGCGCGAGAGGACTTGCAAATAGTTGCGTATGGCTTGATTGGCTTCCAGCAGAAGCCCTTCGTCCTTGCGCGGCGGTTCGCCGAATAAAGCTCTCAACATGGTTTTATCTCCATCATCGCGTAAGATATAACTATTATTATACCCCATGATTAGGCTGAAAACCATCGAACGGGCTTGATGGAACGGATTAAAGCAGCGAGCCGAATTGAAAAACGACGAGGCCGGGATCTCTCCCGGCCTCGTCGTTGATTTGGCTTAAGCAAAATATTCGTTCCACCGCGAGTCAACCAATTCAACGATATCTTCGCGCGGGAACAGCTCGTCCGGATAGCCCGGCTTCATCCGGGCGTCGATGACGATCGGCACCCGGTACCCGATATGGTGCCGTCTCAGCTCGGCGTCGGCATACATATCCGCCGCCGGATTGAACCGGGTAAACACCGTCCACAGGAATGGCGTTTGCCCGGAGGCGATCGCCGTGTCGTCGACGAGCACGACGAGCGGCCAATCGCGCAGCTGCTCGCCGGCGTCGCGAACGAGGCGGGCGGCCAGCTCGGGGTCGTCCGCGAACGAAGCGCCGGCGACGACTAAACAGCCGCGGCAGTATGGAACCGCGCTGTGAATGCCCGGCAGCTGCCCGCTTTCGTAGACGGCGGGCAGCTTGCGCTTCGGCTCGCCGACGCCGAGCAGCACCGCTTTGCTGCCGTGATTGAGCCGGTCGCCGGTATAATCAAGCGTATCGTGCGCCGTGTGATTGAAGATGAACAGATCCGTGGCCGGATCGAATCGTTCCAGCACCGTTTCCAGCAGCTGCGGGAAGTTGCTTAGATCGACGTGCTGATTGGTCACGATCAGGAACTTGGTCAGCGTCAGCTGGCCTTCCCCGAAGATGCGGAACGCCGTCGCCAGCGCCTCGCGGCTGTAGCTTTCGCGCACGATGGCGGCAGCCAGCGGATGCACGCCGGTTTCCGCGTACGCCCACAGTTCCTTCACGCCGGGCATCGCCATCGGGAACGCCGGCGCCAGCAGGCGCTGCAAATATTCGCCGAGGTAATAGTCTTCCTGCCGCGGCTTGCCGACGATCGTAGCCGGGTAGATGGCGTCCTTGCGGTGCCATACATGGCTCACATCGAAGACCGGGAAATCGTGCACAAGCGAGTAATAGCCGAAGTGATCGCCGAACGGACCTTCCGGCCGGCGCACATGCGGCGCCACCTTGCCGACGATGGCGAACTCGGCCTCAGCGATCAGCCGGTGTCCGCCCCGCGGATTGTCCACAAGCGGCAGCTTCTGGCCGAGCATCAGCGAAGTGAGCAGCAGCTCCGGCAGATGCTCGGGCACGGGCGCGATCGCCGAGGCGATCAAGGCCGGCGGGCCGCCCAGGAACACCGTAACCGGCAGCGGTTCGTTACGCAGCTCGGCTTCATGGTAATGGAAGCCTCCGCCTTTATGGATTTGCCAATGCATGCCCGTCGTCTGCGGATCGTACACCTGCATCCGGTACATGCCGAGGTTATGGTGCTTCGTAACCGGATGCTCCGTGTATACAAGCGGCAGCGTTACGAACGGACCGCCGTCCTCCTGCCATGACGTCAGAACCGGCAAGCCGGCAAGAGGCGCTTCGGTGCGGCAATGCTGCAGGATCGGCGCAGCCTCCCGGCCGACGCCTTTGGTGCCGATTTTGAGCAAATCAAGAATAAGCTGACGCTGCTCCCACAGCGCCTTCGGCGTCGGCGGCAGCAGCGTATCCATCGCGCCGACAATTTGCTTCATCAACTGCTCCGGACGCGGACCGAACGCGAGATCAACGCGGCGGCTCGTCCCGAACAAGTTTGTAACGACGGGAAAGGAGGCTCCTTTTACATGCGTGAACAGCAGGGCGGGCCCTTCCTCTTCAATGACGCGGCGGTGAATTTCCGCGAGCTCCAGATTCGGGTCGACCGGTGCCGAAATCACCTTCAGTTGATTCTCTTGGCGAAGCGCCTCCAAAAAAGCGCGCAGGTTGGAAAATCGCATGCGTGTGCCTTGCTCCCTTCACTTTCTAAGTATGTAGATGAAGAAGAAGGCTTACGGCAGCCTTGGAGCTGCGTAAGCCTGAACGTTGTGCTCCTCCGTATGGAGGGAAGTAATGCCGAAGTAACAGAGGATTCCGAATAAACAGGAGATCAGCACGGCATGCAGCAAGCTGGCCAGCAAGTAAATTTCGTACCCGATCGACAGCGTGACGAACGCGCCGCTTGCAATTTGCAGCGTGACGAAGATCAGCGACAGCTTGGCCGCTTGGTAAACGCTGCTGTCCGGCTGTGCTTGAGAACGGACGAACAGGAACAGCGCCAAGATGACGAGACCGAGCACCGCCGCCGCCACCCGGTGAGCAAATACGATGCCCGTCGATCCGGTAAATTCCGGGATCACCTGACCGTTGCAGAGCGGCCAGCCGATACAACCGCCGACCGACTCCGTATGGCGGACGAATGCGCCCAAATAAACGACCACATAGCTGTAAATCAGCACGAACCAGACCGACATCCGGACGCCCCGGCTTAGACGCGTACCGTCTCCGCGGTGCATCGCTTCGCCGTATTTGGTAAAGACCAAATACAAGAGCAGCGTAAACGCGAAAGACATCAGCGAAAATCCGAAATGCAGCGCGAGCACGGCCGACGATTGCGGCCACAAGACGGCAAGCGCTCCAAGAACCGCCTGCAGCAGCGTGAAGAACATCGCGCCGCCGACATACCACTTGGCGTCCTTGCGCTTGCTGTATAAAAACACAAGAATCGTTGTCGCGAGCAAAATGATCCCGACGACGCCGACAACAAACCGGTGACTGTATTCAATAAAAGATTCGATTGTATAGGCCGGAACGAATTTGCCGTTGCATAACGGCCAATCGTCTCCGCAGCCTCGCCCGGATTCCGTCTTGGTCACTAACGCGCCCATGACCAGAATCAAGAACATGCCGAGCATACTGGCCAATGATAAAGCCTTCATTCTTCGCTCCATCTTCATCCGCTTTCACCCGCTTCTTGTTCGTTATTTCTCGACATAATCGGACACCGACGAACGTTTCATTAACATTATAACGATAATCAGGGGGCAATTCCACGCGGAATTGTTACAAAGCGATGAAAGAAGAAAAGCCCAGGCGGAAGCGATCCGTCCCGGGCATTCTCCATCCGTCGGTTAGGGAGCGAGCGTATTCGCAACTTCAACCGCGCGATCCAGAAACTGTTCGATTTCTTCCCGCGTTTTGCGCAGCTTGCTCACAAAGCGGATCAGCTCCTGGCCGTTCCTGAAAGCGATAAAGCTCGGAATGCCTAAAATATTCAGCTCGCTGCACAAGTCCGGCATCTCATCGCGGTCCACGTGGATAAATTGCAGCCGGTCGGCGTAAGCTTCTTCAACTTCCGGCATGAATGGTTCGATGAAATGGCAGTCCTTGCACCATGTGGCTTTAAAAACGGCAACGGTCGGTTTGGAACCGCCGATGATTTCTTGAAATCGCTGTTCAGTCGTCACTTTCTCCATAGGAAACACCGCCTATTCTTAATATCAGAAATGGAACTTACCCCACTTATAGCATTCGACAAGGCGTCTGTCAATGAGCCGGGGTGCCTTTCTGGACGAGAAAAGAGTATCCATTATTTATGGATTTACATTAATTCCTAAAAGTGATATCATAACAGTATCAAAACAATATTTAAATGAATGACGAAAAGGAGTGTTTGTTCATGCAGGAAAAAAAACCTTGGGTGATTAACGGATTCGTCGGTTTGCTTGGGCTCGTTGCCGTCGATGTGATCGGCACGCTGCTGCTCATCGATAAAGAATGGCCGGCTCTCGCCATTGTGCTTGCTCTGTTCTCCATCGCGCTGCTTTCGTCCTTGACGATCGTCCAGCCGAATCAAGCGATGGTCGTCACCTTCTTCGGCAGCTACTCCGGTACGATTCGCCGAAGCGGCATCTGGATGACCATCCCGTTCTCCGTTCGGAAGAAAGTGTCCTTGCGGGTTCGCAACTTCAACAGCGCCAAGCTGAAAGTCAACGATATCGAAGGCAACCCGATCGAAATCGCCGCCGTCGTCGTCTTCCGCGTCGTCGATTCGGCGAAAGCGTCATTCGACGTCGACAATTATGAGCAGTTCGTGGAAATTCAAAGCGAGACGGCGCTCCGTCACGTGGCTAACAAATATCCGTACGACACGTTCGAAGACGGCGGCTACTCGCTGCGGGGCAATTCCGACGAAGTCGCTGCGGAACTGGCCCGCGAGCTGCAGGAACGGCTGTCCGTTGCCGGCGTGGAAGTGATGGAGGCGCGTCTGACGCATCTGGCGTACTCTACCGAAATCGCCAGCGCGATGCTGCAGCGCCAGCAAGCGGCCGCTATTATCGCCGCCCGCTCGAAGATTGTGGAAGGCGCGGTCGGCATGGTGCAGCTCGCTATCTCCCAGCTTCAGCGAGAGGGCGTCATCGAGCTCGACGAGGAACGCAAAGCCGCGATGATCAACAACCTGCTCGTCGCCATCGTATCCGATCGTTCCGCCAATCCCGTCATCAATACGGGAAGCTTGTACTAGAAGGCGCAGTCCGTTATGGCCGCGAAGAAAAATTTCCCTCTGCGGCTGGATCCGAAGTTATACGAGGTGCTTGAGCGATGGGCCGCGGACGAATTCCGCAGCGTAAACAGCCACATCGAATATTTGCTGCGGGACGCGGCTTCCCGAGCCGGAAGACACCTATCGCCGCGCCCGCCCGCCTCAGCTCCGAAAGAGCCGGCCTCCAGCGCAGACGACAACCCGACAACCGAATAAAGCGCTTGCCCCCGCGCATGCGGCAAAGCCCCCGAACGATCCTTGGCGGACAACGTTCGGGGGCTTATGCATGTTGGTCCCCATATTGGGAAAATGTAACGGGTAAAGCTCGTTATTCGCGGACGATGCCGACCGTTTGCGTTTCTTGCGTCCAGCCAACCTTAGCGTTCATGCTCTCCGCGACGAAACGCACCGGAATGTACGTTGAGCCTTCGACGATAACTGCGGCTTTCTCCAGCGTTTGCAACTGTCCGTTCACGCTTGCCTGCGTGCTGTTGATCGTCAGAACGGTTACGTTGCCGCTAAGCGGGTCAGTGATCGTGACTTGCTGCTTGGCCGCATCCCATTCGACGTCGGCGTCGAGCTGCTCGGCGACGAAGCGCGCCGGAACCATCACGGTCCCTTGATCGTTGAACGGCGTCAGGCCTGGAATGATGCTGACTTCGGAAGAGACGGTCAGATTTACTTCTTTCTTCGTGATGTTCAGTTCGTCCTTCAACAGCTTGTAGAGGTCCGACTTCGGATCGAGCGAGGCGACGAGCTTGCTCGATGTCAGGCGTCCGGATTTGTTCATCCACTCCACGACTCCGCCGGTTGTATCGATAGGATCGATCGTCACCGGTTTGTTGACGTTCCATACTTCGCCGCTGGAGGTCACTTTAATCGACTTGAGTCCATGCTTGGCCGAATCCGGCAGCGTGAGCAGCAATACGCTTGTCGACTTGCGGGTTACGTTCTCCGCGTCTACATACAGATCCATCGTCAACGATTGGTTGTCGTTCAGCAAGTCCTGTACCGACTTGCCGTCTTCGTTCTTAGGCAAGCTGTTCAGCGATTGATCAAAGCTCGCTACGACTTGTTCCAAATTGCTTTTCAGGAACGTATAGATGAATTCGACAGCTAATGTTTTATTCTCCAGGAAAGGCATGATCGAATCGAGCGCGCCTGTGTCGCCTTCGGCGTTCGCACTGCCGGCTTTGACCATTTCCTTCAAGAACGGCGCATATACATCATACAGCGCGGCGATAAATTGCTTAAGGCCTTCCTCATCTTTCAGAACATTGGTCAGGAAACCCTTGATCAGCCCGACCAGCTCGCTGCCCTTCAACTCAACGTGAAGCTTCTGCAGCTGCAGCGCTTCTCCGTTCACGGTTACGTTCGCTGCCTCCGCGGAGATCGTCTTCGGGTTCGGGAAGTTGCTCGTGAAGAACGAGCTGAACTTCGGCATCGCCTCTACGGCCTTCTGACCGAGCTGCTCGATCTGCTTCTGCAGTTCCGGCGTCGTCGGAAGAGCGGAACCTGCGCCTATTGCGGCGCTGTTGCCAATGACGATCGGCTTCTTCGCGCCTTCGATTTGAATCGTATAGATCATGTCGGATAAGACCAGGTGAAACGGAATTTTCACGTTCGCGTAAGCGAGCGAGCCTTTCGCGGAAAGCTCGGTCGGGCTTTGCTGCTTCATCTCGGTAACTTCTACCTTGAAGCCGTTCAACAGCTCGATCGCGCGCTTCTCTTCCGGCGTTATGGATGCGGCGGGATCCGCTGTCAGCTCCAAGGTTACACTTGATGCGCCTTCCGAAGATTTAACGGTAAACAGGTTGGACATGACTTTGCTGACGTCGACCGAGCCTACCGGTTGACAACCGGCCAGTACGATCACAAGGGCGATCAGCATGAGACTTAGTTTGGCGCTCCAATGTTTCTTCTTCATTCTTACCTCCTGAAATATGTAAATAAGTTCGGGGCCGTGCTACATTTTATACGCTTTTTATTTGGAAACGTTGCACTCGCCTGCGAAAATATACAAATTGTAACAATTTCCCATCGACAGGAAAGGAGGAACGGGATGAATCGTGATAAATACCGCTGGAGCGGAACCGATCTGCTGCATAAGCTGGCCGATCTGCCTCATGAGCTTTGGCATTGGTTCAAAGGCAAGGCACACAGCGTGCAGCACGAGGAGCCGCTGCTCGCGGCCGCCCACCGGATCGAGCTGAACCGGCCTTCGCTCGACGCTTTGAAGCGGCGCTATGCCTGGAAGCTGTCGCTTGCGGGCAAGGACGGGGCCGCCTCGGCCGAGGCCTGGGACGAAGCCGCCGTCAGCCCGTGGGAGCGGCAGCTGACGGCGCGCCTGGCCGCGGAGCGCGATGCGCATAACCGGAACAACTTGACGCGGACGACCGCCTACCTGAGGATGTACCGCGAGCACCCGGAGCTGCACTGGGCATTCCTCGCGCATATGGTGTCGCGCAACGGAGGCTGGAGCATGACCGATCTTCGCGGCGAGTTTCTCCCCTACCTGTTAAGCGAAGATCAGCGGGAGTGGGTGTTCCGATTCCTGGAACGGGCGAACGCGCTTATTTTTCGCGACGCTTATCCGCAGCTGCTGCTGTATGAGGCCAGCCTAAGGCATCGCAGGCCGCTGTTTCACCTGCTCCCCGCCTTCGGGGTATCGCGCTTCATGCGCCCGTTGTGGGAGCATTTCTGGGAACGGCGGGAGTCCGCTCTCTTGACGGTCGGACTCATTATCAACGAGCAGCAGCATATCGAGGAGCGGGTCGTGCGCAACGCTTCGTTCCTGCAGCAAGTGGTCGATACGTTCTTCTTCCAGGCACAGTCGCTGCTGCAGCTGAACCAGGTTGTGTTCCCGTACCGGTATGCAGCCGATTGCCGGTTGGCCGGCCTGATCCTGGAAAGCTTCAGCAGCTTGCGGGAGCGTATCGAGGTGGGCAAATCGCTGTACGCGATCTTGTTCGGCATTCCGGCTGTGCACGAGGGGGCCGTGCGCTTTGCCTGCGAGCGGCGGCACACAGGGTCGCGCGCGGATTATTGGCCGCAGCTGTTCGCGTCGGTGCGGCACGGTCCGCCGGTGAAGCGCGGACAGCTGCAGGAGAAGCTGGACGGCCTGCGGCTAAAGCCAGGAGCCGCGCCCCTGTACAGTCCGGGTCTCGCGGAGGCGTGGCCGGACCGGCCGATCGCCCCCACGGAGCCCGGAGACTGGTTCACGGATATCGCCGTGCTCGGTTATTTAAGCAGCATCCCGGCGCCGTTCTCGTTCGAGATGACGCAGGCAAACGGCTTCGGGTTGAAGAAGATCGAGATGACCGTGCTCGCGGGGGACTTGCTTGTTTGAGAAGCGGCGCACAGGCTGGGCACCGTTCGCCCAACACCAATACCCCAATCCTTCACCCTCTTTCGAGCAGGCGTGGATTGGGGTATATGCCGTTCTAGCTAAGCGGTTTTACTCAGGTTTTACTCAGGCTTTACGAGCCGCCTTGCCGCTTCTTCGACCGGTCTAACCGCGACAGCAGCGGACCCGCCAGCTTGCGCAGCGGACCTGGCGCCTGCTGCAAATCTTGCAGCCTCAGGACGCGCGTCGCAAACAGCAGCAGCGGATAGGCTGCGCCGACGATCGCGCAGATGACGATCGACTGCACCATATCGTTGAGCCGAACCGAGGCGAACGGAGTCACGTAGAGGCGGCACGCTTGATCGAGCAGGATGCCGATGACTGCGATTAGCGCCGTTGAGCCAATCAGCCCGATCCAGCGCTTTCCGCCGAAGATGCGGAAGCTCACGTTCTGGCGAAGCACGCGGACAATGATCGCCGTCATGATGATAAAGCAAAGCGCCGTCGCCGCGATAATGCCGTAGATGCCGAAAAGCGGCGCAAGCGCAAAGCTGACGGCGAGTTTGGCGGCGATGCCGACGATCACCGCGAGCACAAGCGTCCTCATCCGCCCCATGCCCATCAGTACCGCGCCGGACGTCTGCATGACAATTTGGAAGATGGCGGTTACCGTCAGCATGGCAATGACCGGACCGGCATACGTCTCCACGATCTCCGATCCCGTCACATTGCCGAATATGAAGCCGTTCAGCGGGCGGGCGGCAAGCGCGATCAGCAGCACCATCGGCAGGCCGGAGAGCAGCGAAAGCTGCAGCACCTTGGCCGTCTGCTCGGACACCTGCTTCATGTCCTTCTGCGAATAAGCCGCCGAGATGATCGGGACGATCGATTGGCTGAGCGCGACGGCCAGAATGATCGGGATGCCGGCAAGCGACTGGGCCCGTCCGGTTAAGATCCCGAGTATTTCACGGGCCGGCTCCTCCCCGAACCGGTCCTTCAACAGCAGCGTCACGATCGAAGAATCGATCGTATAGATGAGCGTCACCGTCATCGAGAAGATGACGATCGGTACCGACAGCTTGAACAGCTGGCCGTAGATCGCGCGGAACGCAAGCGGCGCTGACGCCGAGGCGGGCGCCGCCGCGTTCGCGCCCGATTCCGCTGCCGCCTGAGCGGCCGGCACAGCGGCCATTCGCTCGCTGCGGTCGCTGCGCTTCAGCCGGAGCGCGTAATACAGCATCACGGCCGCCGCCGCGATACTGCCCATCACGCCGCCGAACGAAGCGCCGGCGACTGCGGCGTCCAGGCTGTGGCCGAGCAGCAAATACGCCAGCGCCACCGAGGTGGCGACGCGGAATATTTGTTCGATAATTTGCGAAATGCCGTTCGGCATCATCATCCGGCGGCCTTGAAAATAACCGCGCATGATGGCAATCAGCGGGAACAGCAGCAGCGCCGGCGCAATCGCGCGAATCGGCAGCGCCGCCTGCGGGTTGACGATGCTTTCCGCGAAGTAAGGCGCGGCGGCATACATCAGCACGGTCATCACGACGCCCGCCGCCAGGGCGAACAGCAAGGCCGCCTTGTAAATCCGGTCGGCCTCCTCGTGGCGTCCGAGCGAGGTGCGCTCGGAGATCATTTTGCTCAGCGCGCTCGGAATACCGGCCGTTGCCACAACGAGCAGCACGGAGTACAAATTGAAGGCGATTCCGTATGCCGCCATGCCGATATCGCCGAGCAGGTAAACGAGCGGAATGCGCTGCACGACGCCGAGCGCCCGCGCCACCAATGCGGCTAACGTTAATATAAGCGTACCTTTGACTAGCGAATCTTTTCCGACTTTAGACACAGGCGTTTCCCTTCTCCCTTATCAACCGAAGAAAAACCGCCCGAACCAAGCTCCGGCGGTCTTCTTCCAAAGTGCCTTATTTCAATAACGGAACGACGGTGAACAACGGCGCGCTATGGCCCCGGTTCTGGCCGTACTTACGCATAGCGCACGACCCAAACGACGAACAGCGCGATCATCAGCAGCTGAAAGCCGATTTTGACTACCAGGCTGGAGAAAAAGCCGACCAACGCCCCGACTCCGGCACGCAGCGCCTGCTTCCAAGGGGTGCCGACGATCAGCTCGCCGAGGACGGCCCCGAGAAACGGTCCTACAATGAGCCCGACTCCCGGAATGACGAACGGTCCTGCAATCAGGCCGATCGTGCTGCCGATCACAGAGGCGCGGTTGCCGCCGAACTTCTTGACGCCAAGCGCGTTCACGAGATAATCGGCAATCATGAGCACGGCCACGATGGACGTCTGGATCAGCCAGAACCAGAAGCCGAACGGTTCGAAGCCGAGCATAAACCCGTATACGAAGAACGCACCGTAGATGGCCAGCGCCCCCGGCAGTATCGGGTACACCGCGCCGGCCATGCCGATGACGAACAAGATGACGATAATCGACCAAGCTGCCAGCACCATGCAGCCTCACTCCTTTCGCTACGCTTTCTTGTAAAGCCCGGCGACGCCCGCTTAAATGCCGGCGCTGCCGCCCAATGCATATTCACGGATGATGCATGCGACTCCGTGCTCCTCGTTCGTAAGCGTGACGGTGTCGGCGAGCTTCTTCACTTCGTCCTGCGCATTGCCCATAGCGACGCCAAGACCCGCTTCGCGGATCATCGACACGTCGTTCAAGCTGTCGCCCATCGCAATCACCTGCGACATGTCGAAGCCGTAAAGCTCGCACAACCGGCGCAGGCCGCTCGCTTTATTGACGCCCTTCGGGTTCATCTCGATATTGCACGGGTGCGAATTGGTGATCTCGAACAGGTCCCACGATTCCAGCTGCTGCCGGATCGTACCCAGCACCTCGAGATTCTCCGTATAATAGCCGAACTTCAGCCACGTCCGCGCATCGATATCGCCGACCCCGTCCCACGTCTCCTTATTAAACACATCGCCGACGCTGTACGCCCAGTACCAGGGATCGTACTGAATCGCCAGCTGGTGCATGCGGCGCACTTCATCCGCCTGCATCGGGTGCCGCTCGAGCAGCTCGCCCGGCGCCTTCCAGACCTCGCCTCCGTTGACGGTGACGAGCGGAGAGGTCAAGCCGAGCTCCACCGCGTACGGCAGCGCATTCTGGATCCCGCGTCCGGTCGCGAACACCACCTTGATCCCCGCATCTTCGGCCGCGAGTATGGCCGCGCGGGTTTCGGCGGAAATCGTCTTCTCCTCCGTCAGCATGGTGCCGTCCATGTCGAGTGCAATCATCCGGTATCGACTCATTCGTACCTCTCCTTTATCCCAGATCGTCCTTCCTTACAGCGCATAAGCGAGCGAAGGCTGCTTCTGTTCGTTCATATAGGTCGTATGCCAAAGCGCGAACATGTAGATCGTCCAAATGCGGCGGGCGTAGTCCCCTTGTCCGCTGCGGTGCGCGTTCAGCATGGAACGCACGGTGTCCAGACGAATGTACTCTTCAATGCCGCTGCCCTCGATCTGCTCCACGATTTGCTGCCCCCGCGGACCCTTCATCCAATCGCGCATCGGCACCGGAAACCCGAGCTTCGGCCGGTTCAAAATAAAGTCGGGGATGATCCCCTCCATCGCCTTACGGAACACGTATTTCGTCGTCCCCTGCGCAATCCGGTACTTGGCGGGTATACGGCGCGCCACCTCATACAGCTCCACGTCCAGGAACGGTACGCGCAGCTCGAGCGAGTGGGCCATCGTCATTTTGTCCGCCTTCATCAGAATATCGCCCGGCAGCCACAGGTTCATGTCGATGTACTGCATCCGCGACACCGGATCAAGATGCTTGCTTCTGTCATAAAATACTTTCGCTACCTCAAGCGGATTGCGGTAAGAGCGCAGCAGCTCGCGATCGGTGCGAACGATGTCGGCCTTCATCTCCTCGGTGAAAATTTTCGCGTTGCCGAGGAAACGCTGCTCGAGCGGCGTTGTCCCGCGCAGCAAGTAGTTGCGGCCCTTGAAGCCCTCCGGCAGCACCCGCGCCAACGCGTGCAGCATCCGTTTCACGCCATGCGGCAGCCGTTCGATCGGGGCCAGCGAGTTCGGCTCGTTATAGATCCGGTAACCGCCGAACAGCTCGTCAGCGCCTTCACCCGACAGCACGACGGTCACATGCTCGCGCGCAAGCTGAGCCACGTGATACAGCGCAATCGCCGAAGGATCGGCAACCGGCTCGTCCTGATGCCACACCGCTTTGGGCAGTGTCGCGAAATAATCGGCTTCCGTAATGATTTTATCGTAATGCTCCGTATCGATCGCATTCGCCGTCTGACGGGCGATCACCGTTTCGTTGTTGGCACCCTCAAAACCGACGGAGAACGTGCGGATCGGCTCGATCGAACGCATCAGCGTCGCGATGGCCGTCGAATCGATGCCGCTGGACAAGAAACAGCCCCGCTCCACGTCGCTCTGCATATGATGGATGACCGAATCCTGAAGCGTCGAGCGGATTTGCTCCACACAGTCCTCGAACGAGCGTTCCTCCGGCGCGAGCATCGGATCCCAGTACTGGCGGATCGACATTTGCCCGTCGTAGGTCACCGTTACGGTGTGGCCCGGCGGCAGCTTGCGGATGCCGTCAAACATCGTATCCGGCTCCGGCACATATTGGAACGTCAAGTAGTTCAGCAGGCTCTCGCGATGAATCGAACGCTCCACGCCGGCAGCCAGCAAGCTCTTGATTTCCGAGCCGAACAAAAACCGCGAGCCGTCGTGATAGTAATAAAACGGTTTGATGCCGAAATGGTCGCGCGCCCCGAACAGCAGCCTTTTACGCCGGTCCCAAATGACAAAACCGAACATCCCGCGCAGCTTCTCCACGCAGGCTTCGCCGTATTCCTCATAAAGATGAACGATGACTTCCGTATCCGTATGCGTCTTGAACTGATGCCCCTTGCTCTGCAGCGAATCCCGCAAATACTTATAATTATAAATCTCGCCGTTAAATGCGATCCAAACGGTATCGTCTTCGTTGGCGAGCGGTTGATGCCCTTCCTTCAAATCGATGATCGACAAGCGGCGAAAGCCCAATCCGATCCGGTTATCGCTCCAAAATCCAATATCGTCCGGTCCCCGATGCACGATGCAATCCGTCATGCTCTTCAATAATTCGGGAGACGGCTCACGGTCTTCAAAATACATAACGCCGGTAATTCCGCACATTCGTCTAAAGTCCTCCTCTTACCGCGTATCACAATCCGCGAAAAAAATGTCCGATATAACAGTATAGCATAGTTTCGCGGTTATCTGGAAATCGGTTGTCCCCTGGCGGCAGCTTCGGGCCCTCCGATGCGCCCACAAAAAAAACATCCGATCCGAACCTTGGGCGGCGGGTGTACGCCTTCCTTCCAAGGTCCGGATCAGGATGCTTTTTCTTTGCCGTCTGCGCTTCGCTTACGCGGCAAGCCGTTTCGACGGGGTGCGCTGTTTCAGCTTGCGCCAGACGATACCGTGCGACGGGGACAGCAGGAACGCCGCGACGAACAAGACGCCGGCAACCGTAATCATGCAGCCCGCGATCGAAGCGTCGAGCAGCGTTGCCATCCCGTAGCCGAGCACCGCGCTAAGCACGCCGACGATCATGCTGTACACGATCATGAGGCTGAGTTTCTCGGTCAACAGGTACGCCGTCGCCGCCGGGACGACCAGCATGCCGACGACGAGGATCGCCCCGACGCTCTCGAACGAGGCAACCGTCGTAACGGAGACCAGCCCCATCAGCAAGTAGTGGAACAGCGCGACGGGAATGCCTACCGCTGCCGCCATGGCCGGGTCGAACGCGCAAATTTTAAATTGTTTATAGAACAATCCGATCACGAGCAAGCTGACCGTCAGCACGAGGCCGAGCGCCCAGACCGCCTTCGGTCCGATATCGATACCGAACGCCTGAATGGTCTCCCACGGCACTTGAATGATCTCCCCGTACAAGACGCAGTCAAGGTCCAGGTCAACTTGGCGGGTGAACACGCTGACGAGCAGAACCCCCAAAGCGAACAACGCTGTGAATACGACGCCGATGGACGCATCGGATTGGACGCCGCTCTGGTTGAACCATTGAATCAGGAAAACGGTCAGCAGACCGATCACCGAAGCGCCCAGCATCATGAAGAAGGAGTCGCGCGAGCCGCTGATTAAGAAGGCGATGACGATCCCCGGCAGCACGGAGTGGCTGATCGCGTCGCCGATCATCGCCATCCGCCGCAGGACGAGAAAACAGCCGAGCAGACTGCACGAACAAGCAACGAGCGAGGCTGTCAGTATAATCCAGAAGTCGTTCATAGTCCCCCCTCCTCCCGTGTGCCGTGCGCCGGCTGCCGTACACTCTGAACTTGCACTTGGCGCTGCATGTCGCGCAGAACGGTGCGCTTCACCGCCAGCCGTTCCAGCACCTTGGCCGCGAGCCCTCTCTTAGGCGCGAACAGCACGGAAACGATGAAGAGCGCCGTGGCCGCGAGCACGCTGAGCGGACCGGTCGGCAGGTTGCTGCCGAGGCCGCTGACAAGCGTGCCGACAAAGCCGCTGATTGCGCCGAAGATGCCGGACAGGACGACCATCACGCCGAGCTTCTCGGTCCAGTAGCGGGCCGAGACGGCCGGAGTGATCAACAGCGCCGACATGAGCACGACGCCGACCGCTTGAATGCCGACAACGACGGCGACGACGATCAGGAACATCATAAACTGGTCGAGCGCCGCGACCGGCAAACCGATCCCTTTGGCAAACCCCGGGTCGAAGCTGAGCAGCTTGAATTCTTTGAAGAGCAGCCCGCATAGGATGACGAGGATTAAGGCGACTACCGCCATCGTAATAACATCGGAGAGCACCATCGAAGCCGCCTGCCCGAACAAAAACTTGTCGAGCCCGCTCTGATTGCCGCTCCCGCCGTGTTGAATTTTTGTTAAGAGCACGATCCCGACGCCAAAAAATACCGACAGCACGATGCCCAGCGCCGAATCCTGTTTAATCCGGGAATGCCTCGTCACGTAACCGATCCCGAACGTCGCGATGAGCCCTGCCGCCGCGGCGCCGATCAGGAAGAAGAAGATGGACTTCGAGCCGGTCAGCATGAAGGCGATGCAGACGCCCGGCAGTGCGGCGTGCGCCAGCGCGTCGCCCATCAGGCTTTGCTTGCGCAAGTAGGCGAAGCTGCCGAGCACTCCGCTGCTCAAGCCGAGCAGCATGCTGCCGAGCAGAATCCACTGCGCGTTCGGATCGCGCAGCATATCGAATAAATACGCGAACATCGCGATCACCTCGAGCTGACGATCACGGCGTCTTCATCGCTGTGAAGCAGCGCGAGTCGTCCGCCGTACGTCTTTTGTAAGTTGTCTTTCGTAAACCAATCATCCGTCGGCCCGATGCCCATGAGCTCGACGTTAAGCAGCATAATCCAGTCGAAATATTCCTTCACCGTTGCCAGGTCGTGGTGAACGACCAGCACTGTTTTGCCCTGCTTTTTCAACTCGTTCAACAGTGTAATGATCGCTTTCTCCGTCGCCGCATCGACCCCGACGAACGGTTCATCCATGAAATACAGCCGCGCATCCTGTGCAAGCGCCCGGGCAAGGAAGATGCGCTGCTGCTGTCCGCCCGACAGCTGACTGATTTGACGGCCGGCGAAATCGGCCATGCCGACCTTCTCCAGACAATCCATCGCCATCTCCCGTTCTCTGGCGCCCGGCCGCTTGAACCAGCCCAGATGGCCGTAACGGCCCATCATGACAACGTCGAGCGCGCTCGTCGGGAAGTCCCAGTCTACCGACTCCCGTTGAGGCACATACCCGATAGCCTTGCGCTGCTGCTCATACGGCTTGCCGAAAATCGTCACCTCGCCTGTCACACGCGGAATCAAGCCCAGCGCAGCCTTGATCAAGGTCGATTTGCCCGCGCCGTTCGGCCCGATAATGCCGATGAGCTTGCCTTCGGGCACCGTGAACGTGACGTCTCGCAGCACCGGCTTCTTCTGATAGGCAACGGTCAGCCCTTGCACCGATAAGGGGGATACAATCTCTTGTTTAACCATGGAATCTACTCCTTCTCCCAATTCCTGCTTCATCTTTAACCAAGCAGCCCAAAGATTATTTCAACGCCTTAACGATGGTATCCACATTGTGCCGCACCATGCCGAGGTACGTGCCTTCCGGCGTTCCTTCCTCACCCATCGCGTCGGAGAACAGCTCCCCGCCGATCTTCACGTCATGCCCTTGCTTCGCCGCGCCCTGAATGACCGCCTCGATCGATTTCTTCGGCACGCTCGATTCGACGAACACCGCTTTGATCTTATTCGTCACGAGGAAATCGCGCAGGTCGCTGACATCCTTGTAGCCGTATTCGGACGCGGTGCTGATGCCCTGCAAGCCCATCACTTTAATTCCGTATGCTTTGCCGAAATAGCCGAAGGCGTCATGCGCCGTCACGAGCACCCGCTGTCCTTCCGGGATGGAAGCGATTTGCTTCGCTGCGTACTCATCGAGCTCCTTTAACTGGGCGATATAAGCGTCCGCATTTTTCTTATAGTCATCCGCATGCGCCGGGTCGAACTTCGCCAGCTCGGTTTGCACCGTCTCGGTTGCGCTGATCCACAGCTTGACGTCGAACCAAACGTGCGGGTCATGCGAGCCGGAGCCGTCGTCCACCAGGTGCAAACTTGATTCCGGGATGTTTTTGGTCACAGCTACCGTCGTTTTTTGCTTCTCCATGTTCTCGAAGATTTCCGTCATTTTGCCTTCCAGATGCAACCCGTTGTAGAAAATGATCTGGGCGTCCTCCAGCTTGCGAATGTCGCCTTGGGACGCTTTGTACAAGTGAGGATCGACGCCGGGTTTCATCAATCCGGTCACCTCTACGTGCTCGCCGCCGACCTGCTTCACGATATCGCTGATCATGCCAATCGTCGCCGTCACTTTGATGACTTCGTTGCCCGCCGAATTTGTCGGACTTGCCGTGTTTCCGCATGCTGCGGCCATGGCCGCGATCCCCAGAAAGATGATCGTCATGATGAACCGCTTCAATGAAGACGGCAGCCCCTTGCTGTTAAGCATTGTATGGTCCGTTTTCAAAGTAACTCACTCCTACTCTTTTCATGGTATTATGTCTTGATCTATATGGTGCCTAAAGTTGTCTTAGACCTCATTTGTTGGTCTCGACAACTTTTCTTTCCCACCAGACTATATTTTTATTATATACAATAATGTTTCCTTAGTGCAACATTTATTTTAATGAAATCACCCAGCCTGCCGCGTACCCGCGGACCAACCCCTGTAATTATGTAAATAGCGGAACTTTAATTTACTATTTCGTCTGTCGGTCCTGTCGGCGCTGGCTCAACAAAAATAGCGGAACTACGGTTCGCTATTTCCACTCCAACCGCGACTGGGCGGCTAAAAAGAGGGAATAACGCTTCATAGTTCCGCTATGGGTAAATGTAACTATGGCGCCGGAGTCGGCGTCACTGCGCCTGCGGCGCCGTTCGTGCCTGCCGACTTCTTCGGAACGCCGTCGAGCCCGTAATAGTAATCGTACGCATCGAAAATTTTGCGCGCGATCGGAGCGGCGCCGTAAGCGCCGTACCCGCCTTCCGGCACGACGACCGCAACGGCGAGCTTCGGCTTCTCCAATGGCGCGAACGCGATAAACACCGCGTTGTCGACGTCTTTGTTGCCGGCGACCTTCTGCGTCGACGTTCCCGTTTTGCGGGCGAGGGTGTACGGGAAGTCGTCGAAGCCGTTCACTTTCACTTCTTTCATTCCTTTAAATACAGCATCCCAATATTCCTTCGAGAAATCCGTCTTGTCGAGCACCACTTTCTCGTTAAACTGCTGTAACGGTTCTCCGTCGTAAGTCTCGATCCGATCGACGAGCAGCGGCTTCAGTCTTTCGCCCCTTGTCGCCAATGTCGTCGCATACTGCGCAAGCTGGAGCGTCGTGTACTTCTCGTTCTGGCCCCAGGAAGCGAACACCATGCGCTGCTGGATCGACTCTTTCGTATTCGTTTTGTATTCGCTGATCCCCGGCGATTCCTTCGGCAGACCGCTTCCGGTCAATACGCCGAGTCCGAACTTCGCCAAATACGAATCCCAAATATCGACCGCCTTCTCCCGTTTCCGGCCGTACAGCTCGTTGCCGATCATCGCCGACATGAACGTATTGGACGAGTACTGGATCGCTTTCGTCGCATTAATCGGTCCCCAAGCCCGGGTGTCGGAGTTGGACAGCTTCGCGTTGTTGTCTTTCCCGTAATAGAACGTCCCTGTGTCTTGATAGATCGTGTTGACCCCGAACAAGCCTTCCTTCAATCCGATCAACACCGAGAGCGGCTTCACGACGGAACCCATATACACGATGGAGGTTGGATGATACTTGATCTCCTCGGCCGGATAATCCGGGTAAGCGGTCGTAATCGTGCCGTTATTGATGAACGACTGGATCCGGTCGTACTCCGATTTCGGAATTCCGCCCGCCCATACGCCCGGGTTATAGTCCGGCATGCTGGCCATCGTAACGACCTTCCCGGTTTCCACCTCGATGGCGACGGCATACCCGGCCACCGCGTTCCTGCCTCTGCCGATATACGGATCGTTGCGAACCGCCGGGCTTTTTAAATAAGCAAGGTGATCCATGATGGCCGTTTCCGTGATGCTCTGCACATTTTTATCGATCGTCAAATACAGATTGTTGCCCTTCTGCGGCTTCGTAATTTCGACTTGACCGATGATTTTGTGGGCGGCGTTGACCGGGTACGACTTGACGCCGTTCTTGCCGCGCAGCTCTTCCTGATACATCAGCTCAATCCCGTCATAGCCGACATATTCGGTATCCATGTAACCCTTGGTATTGGTTTTGTCTTTATAGAATTCGATCCCGTACTTCGGCTCCCGCGCCTGGGAGAACGGACGCATATAGCCAACCAGCTGCACCGCCACCGGCTTGACCGGGTCATAGCTGCGGATGCTCTCCTCGGTGATTTCCAGCCATTTCAGCTCGTCGCGGTGCTCCAGGATGAAGGCCATCTCGGCCTGCGTCAAATCCGCCTTGATCCGCCGCGGCACCGAGAAGTAGCTCGGCTTCGTCTCCGTCTCCTTCATCTCCAGGTCGTAACCGACGTCCATCTCCTTGATGATGTCGGCGGCCGATAAGGGGGCAGCGGTCGGGCGGCCGTGCGTGGCAAAGATGTCGGCCAGCCGCTTAGCCAGCGCGACGACTTCCTCCTTCGGCTGCTTCTGCTCGACGCGGAAATAGAGCGATTGCGACGACGTCGTCGAGGCGAGCGGCGCGCTTTGCCGGTCGAAAATATTGCCGCGGATCGGCGGAATCGGCGTGTTCGCATTGTTGATATCGTTCTTCTCTGCCAGCAGTTCCTTGCCTTCGACGAATTGGAGCATCGCCAGCCGCACGATCAGGACAGAGAACAAGAAAAACGTAAAGAAAAAGAACACATTGATCCGAAGCGTAAAATTCCGGCGCTTGCTGGCCTCCTGCTTCGTCGGGTCTTCCATGCCGATCGGTTTTTTCATGAGGTAAAGCTGCTCCTTTCGTTAAGACACAAGCAATTGTCGCAGCGAATGAATGCCTTCGCCCGTATGGTAGTCGTAACGCTTGATCTTCACCGCATCGATGCCCGCTTGCGCCGGCGCCCAAATATCGTTCCGGTCATGGTCGCCGACATACAGCACATCTGCGGCTTCAAGCCCCGCACGCTCCAACGCGAGCCGGAAAATCGCCGGGTCCGGCTTCTCCAGCCCGACTTCCGTCGAGACGATGACCGGCTCGAAGAAATCCAAAATCCCTTTATCCGCCAAAATTGACTTCAGCGTCGGGGCAAAATTCGAAATGATGCCGAGGCGCAGCCCTCTTCGCTGCAGCTCCGCCATCGTCTCGATGACGTCCTCGAACAGCGCATAATGTTCCGGCGACGTAAACAGGTCATACAGTTCATGACAGCAGGCATGGATTTGCTCCTCCGTCCATTTCTCTTCCTCCACGCCGAGCTTCTGCAAAATATAGTGGTACACCTTCATCCAGAACAAACGGTCGGATTCGGGCGAACAAGCTTCGAACGCGTCCGAAGGCTTTCCATAATACAATAGACGAAACGCCTCGGTAAAAAGTTCACCGACTTGCTCTTCCCCGCGATGCAGCGAACGGGAAGCCAAGTGCCGGTGGAGGATCGCGCTCGCCGCCGGTATTGTCAGCAGCGTATCGCCTACATCAAAAAATACGGCTTTATAGGCCGTTAACGGTTTGTTCAGCACGTCATTACCACCTTTTTTCAATCGATCGTTGTTATCAGTTTACCACAAACCGAACCGGAGAAGAAAAGCTTCTTGCCATGGATCGCCGGCCAAAAAAACCATAAAAAAGCCGGAAGACCGCTGTTCGCGATCCTTCGGCCAGGAAACGGAGACGTTACGCCTCCTTAATATGCGTATCGTTGAAGTTCGGCGGATTGAACCAATTGCCGCCGCTGGCGACCCATGTGGAATCGAGTGGCACCCAAGCTTTCTTCTCGGACAAGTATACCTCGTTCCAGGCATGCGGTCCGTAACCGCCCCGGCCGTCGTAGCCGAGTCCGGTCACAACCTTCACATCGAGCCCGACGGAACGGGCCATGACGGCATACAGCCTGGAGAAGTCGATGCAGACGCCTTTTCTCGTAGTGAATGTATCCTCGGGCGTCTGCTCCTTCCAGATGCGCTGTTCCTCGTAAAGCTTGACTTTGTCCCAGTCGTACGAGACCCGCGTGCCGACCCAGCGGTAGAGCAGCTTCGCCTTCTCCTCGTCGGTTTTCGCCTTGGCTGTCACCTGCCGGGCCGCCTGCGCGATATCCGGCGCGATCCGGGCGTCGAGCACCTCGTATTTGCGCTGTAAAATGTTGCTGAACTCCTGCTCTACCGCACGGGTAAAAACAGGCAGCTGATTGGCCAGAAAATCGCCGGTTACCGGCTGAATGACTTCCTTGGCGCCTTTCTGGTATAACGAGGACGCTTGAATGTAACCCGCCACAGGCGTTTGCGGAAACAGCGTCGTGAAAATGAACAGAGCGGCAACCAGGACAAGGCCCCGGCCGAGCCCCGTCACCCCGCCGATACCGCCGCCCAGCAGGCTGCTGAATACCGTCGGCGCGCCTCCGCTTACCCCGGATCGCGGCAAACGGTCGCCGCGAGCGGACAGCCAACCGTCCACAACGGGATCGATCAGCCGGTAGACGAGCTGTTTGATCAGACCGTAGCCGACCACGAAGAGCACACTGTTCCGCAGCAGCGAGAAATCCCGCAGCCCCGTCACGACGGTATAATAGAACTGCTCCCAAAAACCGAGCTCCTCGGACGGAATGGTAATATTCAAGCCGACGAGCCAAGCCTGTACTTTCGGCGACATCCCGTTCGTCAGCATCCACGCGAGGAACAAGCTGACAAGTGTAACGGCGCCCTCCGTCACCATCAGCGCCAAATGCTTGGCCGAAGAGGAAGCGCCGCGAAACAATCCTTGTATGACGGAAAAGAAAAATACTGCAGCAATAAGCAGCGTGACGGCGTTGAGCGACATCGCCGTCCTTAGCAAGTCCGTATCGCCCATACCTCCTCCTCCTTCCTACCCGGCCCGGTTGATGTCAAGCGCGGCTCCCTCCATTACAAACCCGCGTTCTTTTTCGCTTGGTCAATCAAGCCTTTGATAACATCATCCATTTTGACCGTGAAGGTCTGGTTCATAAACGTCACCTTCACATCGCCCTCGCCGGCTTTGCCTTCGAGCTTGATGCTTTTCGTCGTAACCGTGAACGATCCGTCGGGATTCGCCGCGTACTTGGCCTCTTTGATTTCTTCGCTGAACGTTCGGGCCAACTGGGCCTTCACTTCCGCTGCCGCTTGCGCCCCCACCGTCGTGCCGAATTCAAGCAGTTGATCTTTATAATTCGCCCCGTAGTAGAACAGCCCCGCTAACACAGCCAGCACGAGAATCCATTTCATCACCGTCTTCACCAGGTTGACGACGATGAACAGGACGACGAGCGCACCCACGATGACGTACCACCGGTCCTGTAAAAAATTCATGATAAAGTCCATCCGCTCTCCCCCTCCTTCAATCCCATGTGCGGCTAAACTAGCCGCTTTCCCCATCATACAACAGCTGGTCTCTACTCTTCATCTCTTTTTTTTCGCAGCTCGGCGAGCTTTCGCCGGATCTCGTCAGAACGATCCTTGTGCCCGGTGCCCTTGCGCGTTCTTTTCAACCGAAGCGCCGAAACGACCAGCACGGCGATCAGCAGCACCCACATGAAACCTTCCATTTGGCCGTCGCCCCTTTCTGTTAGGGTTGCAAACCGTTAATCGGGCTAATCGTTAACCCGTTCAATTATTGAGGAGTTTTCCAACTGTTGTACTAACTTGGCCGAGCCCGGCGTAAACGTATAAAGAGCTTGTATGAATAAGCCGGCAACGAACATCGGCAGTACCCGCTGTAACCGTTGCGGGATTAGATCGGGGTGATAGGATGAAAACCGCTATATGGCTTTATTTGTTTATGTTCGTCGCGATTTTCGATCTGCACGCGCAGTATCCGATTTTGTCGCCGTTCGCCGTGTCCTTGGGCGCCGCCCCTTCGTTCATCGGCCTCATTCTCGGCGTCTATTCCATTACGCATCTACCGGGCAACTTGATCGCCGGATACGGCGTCGATCGCTTCGGCAGCAAAAAATTTATTCTCTTCAGCCTGATTGTAGCAGGAGTGCTTCTCTTGATTCAATCCCGGGTCACCGACCCTTGGCAGCTTCTGATTATCCGCTCGTTCAGCGGGTTCGTCCTGGCCTTTCTGTCTCCGGCTTGTTTATCCATGCTGGCGAAAATCGCCAAGGACCGCGTCCACCAAGGCAAATTGATGTCCGGCAACGGAATGGTGCATACGCTGGCGTCCGTCATGAGCCCGGCGGCCGGCGCTTATTTGGTGGCCCGCTTCGGCTTCGAACAGTCGTTCGTTTATTTGGGATGGGGCTTAATCACCACGGGCGTACTGGCCTCTATCTTCGTCAAAGAAAGCCCGGCTCCCAGGATGGCCGCGTTCGCGGAGCCCTCAAAAGCGTCGGACGCGCACCATACGGCGTCTTCGAATGACGCTTCAGAGCTTGAGACCGCCGCCGGATCGGGTACGATTCCATGGCTGTTTTTCTGCATCCCGCTGGCTCTCTCCTGCTCCCAGGGCATTCTGTTCTTCGAGCTGCCGCTGATGAAAGAGACGCACAGCTCGATTATGACCTCCGGCATATTTTTCTCCTTGGTCAGCTTAGGATCGCTAGTGACGCTCAGCTTGTTATTCTTAAACCGGGTATCGCCGGTCTGGCGCGTATCGTTCGGGAGCTTGGCGCTCGCGTTCACTTTCTTCGGCATGTCGGTGCATTGGCCGCTTCCGATGTCGGTTTCGCTGTTCCTGATCGGGATGGCGAAAGGCGTTATTTTCCCCGCAATCGCTTCTTTTCTTGCCGGGGTCACAAGTGCCAGCCGGTACGGACGCACGTTCTCGTTTTTATCGATATCGTATTCGGTAGGGGCCTTTATCGGCCCGATCGTCTCGGGACATGTACGCGACATCATGTCTCCTTATTTTATCGCATTCGCGTTCCTGATGATCGCCTTATCGATGGTTCCGTTCCGGGCGATTCTGACACCGTCCCGCACATCTTGAGCCGCGGCCGCAAGCCTCGCCGTCCATGAACCGGTCTTTCGCCCGGTTCCGGGCGGCTTTTTTTGTCACATGAGAAGATGGTCGCAAACGGATAGGCCAAAAGTACAAATTAGGGTAAATCCCGCAACCTTATGTAAATGGCCTCCGTTAAGGAGAAACCACCGTGTTTCAGACCAGACAAGCTTGGGTAATCTCCATAGGACTACCCGACGAAGATGAAACATGATTTGGCAGTACGGACATAAATTGGATGTTCGTGCCGAACTCTTCTGGTGGAATTTCTTAAACGAAGGAGGTGACTAGTTTTGTCCGACCCATCTCATCATGAATATCGCACAGACCCCGTTCGATTACCAGATCAAGCAGAAAGGAGTGAATCGCGAATGAAGCCTTCTGTTCTACAGAAGACGGCACACTTTACCGTTCTTATGATGATGTTATCGTTTGTATTGCCGGTTTTGGCCTACGCGGGTACTGGTTTTAAGGATTTGACTTATAAGAACGGCACGGTCACCGGAACCGTATATTCCGATGTGTACAGCTCCTCCGTAACGCCGTCCGTTTATTTCTATGATCCGAGCGGAAACTACTTGGGCGTTACGACCGCTACATACACCGTGTACGACGGCGTGTACAACTATGGATTTACCCTCAATAACGTAAGCACCTTCGATTACGTCCAAGTATACGGACCGAAAGGAACCGGCTTTAACGTGGCGGATTCCGTCTATCAATCCGTATACTTGACGACAGATCCGGGCAACTCCGGAGGCGGCGGTGGCTGCTGCGCAGGCGGAGGCGGTTCTCCTTCCACCGGCTCTGAATCGATTCAAGTCGGCGCCGACGGAAGCGTCAATGCCGATACCTTGAAGAGCTCGTTCGAAAAGTTCGACACCGTTACGCTGAACTTGAGCGGAGACAGCGTCTCCATTCCGGCCATAGCGTTAGAGAGCTTCGCTTCCGATACTGACAAGCTGTTGAAGGTGACGAATGCGAACGGCACGTATAACATTCCGCTGCACGTCTTGAAGCTAAGCGACCTGGCCGCGAAGGTTGCAGTCACCGTCAGCGAGCTGACGGTGAAAATTACGATTGCCAAGGCCGATACGGCAACCAGCAGCGCTGTGGACGCCGCAGCGAAGCAGTTGGGCGGCTCGGTGCTTGCCCAGCCGGTCGACTTCAACATCGTCGGCGTCGGCAAAGACGGCAAAACCGCAGCTCCGGATTTCGGCAGTCATTACCTCAGCCGTGTGCTCCCGTTAAGCGGAAGCGAGAATCTCTCCAGGGCGACCGGAGTTCTGTACAACCCGGCCACCGGGAAGCTGAGCTTCGTTCCTACGCTATTCACAGATAAGCAGGCGACGCTGAAGCGTAACGGCAGCAGCTTGTACGCCGTCATTCAGCTCGACAAGAGCTTCGCCGACATCAGCGGGCACTGGGCGCAGCCTTACGTGGAACTGCTTGCAAACAAGCTCGTCGTGGACGGCGTAACCGATACGTCTTTCCAACCGGAGCGCAGTATCACCCGCGCCGAATTTGCGGCTTTGGTCGTCCGTGCGCTCGGTCTTGAGCCGTCCGGCAGCGCCGGATCGTTCCAGGACGTGGCCGCAAGCGATTGGTTCGCCGGCGTCGTCGGAGCCGCAGCAGCCGCGAAGCTGATCGACGGCTACGAAGACGGCACATTCCGTCCGAATGCCACGATTAACCGCGAAGAACTGGCCGCCATGGTCGTCCGCGCTCTGGCCTATGCGAAAGCGAAGCCGGATGTAACGCCGACCGAACAAGCGGCGCTGCTCGCGAAGTTCAAGGACTCCGGCACCATCGTCTGGGCGCAGCATGAACTGGCCGTCGCCATTCACGCCGGGATCATCGACGGCATGACGAGCGATACGCTCGGCGCTCGCCAGGATGCGACCCGTGCGCAGTCGGCCGCCATGCTGAAGCGCCTGCTTGTGAAGGCGAACTTCATTAACGAATAAGAATCGATCTTGTACGTACGAACAGCCCCGGCGCTTCCATAACGGAAGCGGCCGGGGCTGTTATTTATTCATCGTTTAACAACACGTATTTGTGCATCGACAAACTTCATAAAAGCCAAACGGCCCGTGTCGTCATGCGCTTCCCTGCCGCCTCATCGCCCGCTGGGCCTTCGACAATTTCCTGGGAAATATGTACAGGAACAGGTTGGATCGGACAGTAATAGGGGATATACTACAACTAAAGCGTACATAAAATAAGACGGAATGCGAGGAACGAGTATGCCGATTGCCATTATTGTCGAAGGAAAAAACGACAAGAGCCGTCTGAAACGGCTGCTAACGGACGATATTCTGATCGTGTGTACCTTCGGTTCTTTAAATACCGACCGCCTGGAAGAGCTAAAGAAATCGGTCGGCACCCGGGACGTCTATATATTCACCGATAACGACTCTTCCGGCAAGAAAATAAGAGGTATCCTGCGGGATACGTTCCCGGACGCCGAACAAATTTATACCCGCCGCGGCTACGCAGGCGTCGAAGGTACGCCGGACGAATATTTAATTCAACAGTTAGAAAAGGCCGGGCTCGAGGAATATATCTTATATCCGCCCGTGCTCCCGACCTTTGAGAAGTTTTAAGTCCGTTTATGCGATGAATTTCATTAAATAAATGACAAGCGTGACGGTAAAAATACTGAAGATCGTCGAAGAAAAAACAACCTGGGACGAAAATTCCGGTTCATTATCGTACTCTACCGCAAGCAGCACACTGCTTAACGAAGTTGGCACCGCACAGGAAAGCACAAGCGCTTGCGCCATGACGCCGTCGATGCCGAGCAGCTTGACGATGGCAAATCCGACCGCCGGACCGATGCACAGCCGAAGCACATTGGACAGCATGACGTCCGAGAAATTCAGCTTCCATTTCATGCTGCCCAGCTGTACGCCTAGCGTGAGCAGGGCGGTTGCGATGAACGCGTTCGAGATATAGTTGATCGGCGTATATACCGGGTCCGGAATCGGCACCTCCAGTCCGCGCAGCAGGAAGGCAACCGGAATCACATAGATGACGGGCATCGTCAGGATCGTGCGCATCGTCGCCTTGCTATCGTTCTTATTGGTCGCACTGCTCACCGAATAAATGCCGTACGTGTTCGGAATAAGACTCTGCATCATCATGATAATGATTTGAACCGACAGCGTGAACGCATCGCCGACAAACACGAGCTGGTTGAGCGGAATCGCATAGTTGGCGCTGTTGTAAAAGATGACGCTGTTCCGCATCGCCGGTACCATGCCGCCTTCATATCTCCGCACGCGGATGACGATTTCGATCAGCATGTACATGGCGGCGAAGAATAGAGAGAAAAACAGCAGCGTTTGCCCGATTAGCGCTAACGAAAGTTGCGATTCATATAACATTTTGAAGACGATAGCCGGAGAAAATAAATAAAAGTTCAGCTTGGATAATGTCTTAACTCAACTTTCGCAGCTTAATTTGGGCAGATAAGCCTTGATGTGACTAGGCAAAGCGGCAATCCATTGTTGAAGTTGTTTTTGGATTAATGTTGTGATCTTTTTGCTTGCTCCCTTAGCTACAGTTTCAAGGATCTCAATGAGCTGTTTTAATGCAATGGCCCAATCGATTTGACCGATTTCATCGCAGAGCAGATGAAATAAGCCGCCCAAAGTGCGCTTGTCCGTACTTTGACGATGTTGCCATGCTAACAAGATGTATCGCGAAAATACGATCGTCGTATGACTGATCAAGAGATCATAAGAACGGCCCTGGAACTCCTTTTGAAGTCGCAACAGCGATTTTGTGCACTTAAAGAACACCTCGATGTCCCAACGGATTCCATAAATCCGGATGATCTCTTCCACAGGAAGCGACAGGTCGGTGCACAGGATAGCAAGCCATTCCTTTTTGTTCGAACGGTGGCGCACGAAGACGATTGTGACGGGAATTCCCGGGGATAACTGCGTACGGATCGATCGCAGAATGCCTTTCTTGTTCCCCTCAACAGGCATAGCCTTGTAGTAAAGCTCATGCAGAGTGAGTCGACGTCCATGGATGAGATAACGCTTTTTATCCGCTTTGACCATGCCGATGACGTCCAGACCGCGAGCAAGCATCGCATGAATGAGCGGAGCATGCGTAAACCAACTGTCCATCAGCACGTACGATGCCTGCACGCCAGCAGAAAGCGCACGATCAATCATGGCGGGAATCACTTCCGGCGCAGGCAAGAGGGCCTCCATTCGCCGCTTGTAGCCAGACGTACGCTTATCGATCTTTTCCATGATGCCGTTCACTTGTGACTTGAGTGAAGCAAGCAAGGAAAAGTCAACGGGAATAAACGTATGGCCGTCCGACCATCCGAGCGTGAGCATTCGAAAGCCTTTGTAGTAGCAACCGGTTGCATGGTCTTTGAATCGGGAAAGTAGCTCGACCGCTTTGCTGCGATTGCGCTCATACATGGAATCATCGACCACAAATACGGATATACGGTCCTCTCCGGTCAAAGGATGCACCTTACCAATAGTGAAAGAACTCAACGAGGATAAGAATCGGCGCCATGCGTAACCGCTGTGATTGAGAAAGCGATACACCGCGTCTTTGCCGGGATACGTCTCGCCCTTAAGGCTTTCTAGCAAACGAAACCAGTTCTTATGATGGAATAAGAGGATAAAGACAAGCTGGAACAGGTATGAGCACGTGAAGCCGAACTTTTTCTTGAAGCCCGCTGTTCTCAAGTGCTGTAGCATCTTTAATTCCTGAAATGCAGATCTGATTTCATTTGGAAGTTGATTCGGCTCTACGGTTTGGCCTATCATAGAGAGGACACCTCTTCTGTATGGTAGTGATGATCTCGACAATCTCACTTTACCAAAAAGAAGCGGTGTTTTTCTATTTTTGCAACCTTCATATTCAATCTGCAATTTTTACTGTCACATCAATGCTCTATGCCGGTTTTCGCTCTGCGAAAGTTGAGGTCTTAATATCCAGTCGGAAAGCTCGATACAACCAAATCCCCAGCACAATCATAATCGTTAAAGGAATAACGTTATTCAATAAAATATGCGTAAAAACGTTCATGCTGGCGCGAGCCTCCGAAGCAAGCTATTTTTCTTTGCTGATTTTAATCAAATCAGCTGCCACTTTCTCCACGTCCAAGTTCTCGTCAGCGGCCGTATAGTACGTTCGCAGATCGCCTTTGCCGTCTACGAGCAGGAACAAGTTGCTGTGGGTCCAGGTATCTGCTTTCGGATCTTTGGCTACCATAACGCCGAACTTCTCGGCCAGTTCCACAGTCGCTTTCTCTTCGCCGCGCAGGAAATACCAGCCGTTATAATCCGGATGATAACGGTCGGCGAATTCTTTCAGCCGTTCCGGCGTATCTTTCGTCGGATCGAAAGTGATCGACAGTAATGCCGTTTTCGTGCCGAATACGCCTTTCTCCTTAAGACTGTCCTGAATTTTCGACAGCGTATACGTCGACGGCGGGCATACGTCTGGACACGTGGAGAAGAAGAAATATACAAGCTTCGCTTTCCCCGCCGTATCGGCTAAGGTGACCTCTTTGCCGTCCAGATTTTGCAGTTTGAAGTCGGGCGCTTTGCGCAAGACGTCCATCGTCTGCTCCTCCGGACCTTTCAACAGCATGTAACTGAACGTTCCAATCAAGCCGAGCAGCAGCACAATCACGACAATCTTAAATGAATTCTTCGGCATCTGTAAGCCCCTCTCTTCATAAAACAATCCCAGCCCGTAAGCGAGGCGTGGGATCGTTCGAAAGTATATGATTACGGCAGCAACGTCGTCGACGTCGTGCTGATCATCATGATGATGAATAAAAACATCAAGTAGTTGACGGAGAAGATAAACATCTTTTTGGCCCATTGCATATCGTCTTTGGCTTTAAAGCCTTTCAAGCTGAGGAATGCCCAGTACAGCCCCATCAGCACCGCCGCGTAAAAGTACAATTCACCGACATAGTCGAACACGTACAGCAGCAGCGAAACCGGCACAAGCAGCACAATGTAACGGATCATGGCCATCTTGGTCGGGTAAATGCCTTGAACGACCGGCAGCAGCGGAAAGCCTGCCGCACGGTACTCCTCCATGCGGCGGATGCCGAGCGCCCAGAAGTGAGGCGGCTGCCACAGGAACAAGATACCGAATAGGATAAGCGCCCCCATGTCAAACTGCTGCTGCACCGCGCAGTAGCCGATGATCGGAGGCACCGCGCCGGAGAAGCTGCCGACGAACGTGCTCCATACGGAAGTCCGTTTAAACCAGGCGGTATACACCCACACGTACAGGAACAATCCGATCAGCCCAAGCAGCGTCGATAACGGACTGCCGACCAAAAACCATAACACCGCCAAACCGGCCACGCCGAGCACGATGCCATACCCGAGCACCACCTGCGGGGAAATGCGTCCGCTCGCCAAGGCGCGCTTCTTCGTACGCTCCATCTTCGCGTCCAGATCGCGGTCCAAGTAGTTATTCAATACCGTGCCCGATGCCATCACGAGCGCGGTTCCTAGCAGCATATAAATCAGCTTCAACCAATCAATTTGCCAGCCGGACGCTACCCAAAATCCACCCAAGGCTGTAAGTGAGTTGGAGAAAATAAGACCGGGTTTGATCAGTTGATAGAAGTCTTTCCAACTTACCGGTGCACTTGCCGTCGATTCTGCCGCTGCGGCCGTTTCGACATGAAGCTCCAGGCTTGCCTGCTCTTTCAATTTGTGAACCTCCTTGTGTGAAAAATCGAACAAGCGTTGTTGCGATTTGTCCACGCTTTTACATGTCCCCTTTATAATAGCAACCCAAGGGTCGTTTGACAACAAACCGGGCACGGTGTTCAAAATATTGTCGAATGCGCAAAAAAAACAAGCGACCGCGGGCTGCGGCGCTTGCCAAATTCACTTATGGCTTATTACCCGATTCATTCTAGACCTGATCTATTTTATAGAAGAAAGTCATTTTGGAATGACAAATGCCTGACGGTCGAACAGCCGCTGCCGCACAAACAGCCAGGCCGCATGCAGCAGCTGCTGCAGCTCGAACACGCGCCGACCTAAGACGAAGACGGCCAAGCCGTAGCGGTACGTCAAACTGACGCCGACATACAGCTCGGGGAATTTGGCGGCGAATTCCGATAAATGCTGCCGCAGCTCCTCCACAACGGCCGCATCCGCCCGCTCCGAGAACAAATAAAACATGCCGAGATGCGTAAAGCTGTGCCATCGCGGAATAACGCCGACCCTCCCCTCCTTCGGGACGATTTGCTGCTTCGCTTGGTAAATCATTTCCCCGTCATAGGCGACGGTGAACCGGCTGCGAAGCTTCTCATAATGGAAACGTTCGCCGCGATGCGTCCGGCCGGGGCAAGTGAGCTCGCTAAGCATCAAGGTCGAGCCCCGCTCCATCTCAACCGCGGTGTCACTGATCAGCGTCGCGTCCCGATACAACATGAGCGGTTCCGGCATATATTCGACGTAAGCGTCCTTGCCGAGGTGCAGACGCTGCCGCTGTTCGCTTACGGCGTTCTCACCGTCACGGGGCGGATGCACCTTCGTATACGACTGGTTCGTGATCAGCACATCGGCGGTTTCCCCGATTCGCCATTCCAGCTCGTAGCAATCCCCGGCCATGATGCCCGGTGAAGCGTCCATAACATAAATGCCGAGCTGGTTGCCCGGGAACGGGAACGTTTTGGCGATTTTCAACGGATACGTCTGCGCGTGCCGCCGAAGCTGCGTGCTTCCGTTCGCACAGACAATATCCGCGGAAATCGTGCCGCTGACTTTAGACATGGCTGTATTCGTGTTCGATCCATGCCACGATATCGTCGAGTCCCTGACCGTTGAACAAGTTCGAGAAAACGAACGGCTTGTCGCCGCGCATGCGGATCGTATCCTCCTCCATGACCTGCAGGGACGCGCCGACGTGCGGAGCCAAGTCGATTTTGTTGATAATCAGCATGTCGGAGCGCATAATGCCGGGACCGCCCTTGCGCGGAATCTTCTCGCCCTGCGCCACGTCGATAATATAGATGAAGCGATCCACCAATTCCGGACTGAACGCCGCCGCCAGATTATCGCCTCCGCTTTCGATAAAGATGATGTCAAGCTCCTGGAAACGGCGCTCAAGCTCCTCAATCGCTTCGAAGTTCATCGAGGCGTCTTCGCGGATCGCCGTATGCGGGCAGCCGCCCGTCTCTACGCCGATAATACGCTCCGGAGGCAGTGCTCCCGAATGAATCAGAATACGCGCATCCTCTTTCGTATAAATATCGTTGGTAATGACCGCAACGCTGTATTTATCGTTCAGCTTGCGGGCGAGTCTTTCGACAAGCGCCGTTTTACCGGAACCTACAGGGCCTCCGATGCCGATTCGCATCGGACGGTCTCCTTCAATATTCGGCGCCTCCCATTGATGGTGGTGATGAGCTCCTCCTTGACACATTTCGCACCATTCCTCCTTCATTATTGATAGGATTAAATTCTATTTACGATAATGTTTTATGACATAAACAATCGTGAATATAAACCTTCATGACGCATCATGGCAATCTCGATTAGTGGCACGCTGCTGTAACCATCCTCCAACGGGTCTAATATCGACGCTTGCCTCCATGACCCGGCGATCGCCGGCATCAGCGAGGCGAGCAGCTTTTGCCCTTCGGTTTGGCCGAGCGACATGAGCCGGAGGCCGCTGTTCACTGCCGTGAGGGCGCATTGGTACAAGTACCCCTCCGCCGCCATAGTCAGCGGTACGCCAAGCTGCCGCGCGATCCAGCCGTGGATCAGCGGATGCGTGCCGGGACATCGGGCGTCCCGTATTGCGGTGGCAAGCGGCTCCCACTCAAGGTCCGGGTACATCGACCGCGCCAGCTGAAACAGCCTGCGGCCCATTTTGACCGTGCCTTCCCTCGTCTCCAGCGCCGGCCGCTGCATATGCTGCATCCGGTCCAAGCTCCACAAATCGTCCCACCTTGACGCCGGCGACCATTCGTAAACCGCCTTGACGGCAAGCGCGTCGACAGCGGACCAGCTACAGTACAGCATCGCTTCAATAAATTCACGCAGGTGGCCCGGAGTCATCACCCGGCCTTCCTGAACGAGCGTTTCGAGTCCGAAGGAATGGGAGAAGCCTCCGATCGGCAGCGCTGAATCGAGCAGCTGCGAGTAGGCCAGCCAGGAATATCCTCCGCCCGAATTCATCCTTGTACAGCCTCCTTAAAATAAGAAGTAACGCTGCGCCATCGGCAGCACGCTCGCCGGTTCGCACGTGATCGACGCCCCGTCCACCTTCACTTCGTACGTTTCCGGGTCCACCTCAATCGAAGGCGTCTGATCATTATGAATCATATCCTTCTTCTTAACAGTCCGGCAGCCCTTGACCGGCTCCACCCGCTTGTTAAGCCCGAGCTTCTTGTGTACACCGGCATCGAAAGCGGCTTGCGATACGAACGTGATGCTGTGCTTCAGCGCCATGCCGAACGCGCCGAACATCGGCCGTCCGAACACCGGCTGCGGCGTCGGAATGGAGGCGTTCGGGTCGCCCATCTGGGCGTAGGCGATCAAGCCGCTTTTCACGACCAGGTCGGGCTTCACCCCGAAGAAGGCCGGCGACCAAACGACGAGATCGGCCACTTTGCCGACCTCCACCGAGCCGACGAGATGCGAAATGCCGTGGGTGATTGCCGGGTTGATCGTATATTTGGCCACATACCGCTTGATCCGGAAATTATCGTGGGCTTGCGTGACCGCCGCATCCTCTTCCGGCGCAGGCAAGTAACCGCGCTGCTTTTTCATCTTATCCGCCGTTTGCCACGTACGGATGATCACTTCGCCTACGCGCCCCATCGCTTGCGAATCCGAGCTGAGCATGCTAAACACGCCCAGGTCGTGCAGAATGTCCTCTGCGGCGATCGTTTCCGGCCGGATGCGCGAGTCGGCGAAGGCCACGTCTTCCGGTATGCGGCTATCCAGATGATGGCAAACCATCAGCATATCCAAGTGCTCCTCTACCGTGTTCACGGTATAGGGCCGGGTCGGATTCGTCGAGGACGGCAGCACGTTCAGCTCCGACGCGATCCGGATGATGTCGGGCGCATGCCCGCCGCCCGCTCCTTCCGTATGGTACGTATGAATCGTCCGGCCGCCGATCGCCCGTATCGTGTCTTCCACGAAGCCCGACTCATTCAGCGTATCCGTATGAATGGCGACCTGTACATCGTAACGGTCGGCAACGCCTAAGCAAGCGTCAATCGCCGCAGGCGTCGTCCCCCAGTCCTCATGAAGCTTCAATCCGATCGCTCCCGCTTCAACCTGTTCGGCCAGCGGTTCGGGGAACGAGGCGTTCCCTTTGCCGGTAAAGCCGAGATTCATCGGGAACGCCTCCGCCGCTTCCAGCATCCGATGAATGTGCCAAGCGCCCGGCGTACAAGTGGTCGCGTTCGTGCCCGCCGCGGGACCGGTGCCGCCGCCGATCATCGTCGTCACCCCTGAAGCCAGCGCCGTTTCGATCTGCTGCGGACATATATAATGAATGTGCGTATCGATCCCGCCGGCGGTAATGATTTTCCCTTCGCCCGCAATCACCTCGGTCGATGCGCCGACAATCATATTCGGATCGACGCCGTCCATGACGTCGGGATTGCCCGCCTTGCCGATCCCGACGATGAGGCCGTCCTTCACGCCGATATCCGCTTTGTAAATGCCGGTGTAATCGATCACGACCGCATTCGTAATGAGCGTATCCAGTACGCCCTGATCCCGGGTGTGCCGGCTTGATTGCCCCATCCCGTCGCGAATCACTTTGCCGCCGCCAAATTTACACTCTTCGCCGTATACAGTGAAGTCCTTCTCTATCTCCGCCCACAGGTCGGTATCCGCGAGTCGGATCGCATCCCCCACAGTCGGTCCGAACATGAGCGCATACGCTTTACGGTCTATCGACGCCATCTAGATGCCATCCTCCCATTCGGCCAACCGGATGCGCACCGGTTCCGGCAGCTTTCCGCGGCGCACGCTGCCGGCGGACAATCCGTTTAAACCGAACGAAAGTCGTTCGCCCCCTAGCTCAACGAGCACGATCTCCTTCTCTTCGCCCGGTTCAAAACGGACGGCGGTACCGGCCGGAATGTTCAACCGCATGCCGTAAGCTTTCTCCCGATCGAAGCGAAGCCCCCGGTTTACTTCGAAAAAATGATAATGCGAGCCGACCTGAATCGGTCGGTCGCCGATATTGACGACGGTGATCACAGCTTCCGCTTTCCCGGCATTGATCGCCAGGCTGCCCTCACGAACCCGAAATTCGCCAGGTATCATTGGAATCTCCCCCTCCGTTTCGATGAACGTATTACGCCTTTAAAATTTGATCGGCTGGTGCACGGTCACCAGCTTCGTTCCGTCCGGGAACGTCGCCTCCACCTGCACTTCATGAATCATGTCGGGCACGCCCTCCATCACTTGTTCCGCCTTTAATACCGTTGTTCCGAACTGCATCAAGGCCGCCACCGACATACCGCTCCGGGCCCCCTCCATCAGCTCGGACGTAATCAAAGCTACGCTCTCGGGATAATTCAGCTTAACGCCCCGTTCCAGACGCCGCCGTGCCAAATCCGCAGCGACCGTGATGAGCAGTTTTTCTTTCTCCCTTTCCGTCAAAAACATCGGTGCACCTCCAAAACACGAATAATGAGGATGAGATTAGGTTTTATTATATTCGCGCTTATTACGTTTGTAAACAATTTATGTCATTTAATATAACATAAAAAGAGCTGAAAAAGGAGGTTATCTCTAATTTTAACCGAAAATCCTAATGATAACGTCAGTATCAGGTCAGATACAAAGTGAATTTAGTCGATTATTTTTTTGTATGTAATATATATTGACATAATTTCCGGATGTCACTATGATAATCGTGTGATCACCAATTTCCAAATAATAGGGGAGTGGATGAATTGAGAAACCAAAAACAAAGACAAAAACAAAGACAAAGCTTAACCGTACTTATGGCAGGAGCGCTTGCATGGACGGCGCTGCTTGCCGGATGCGCAAGCCAGACAACGCCGGCCGCCACCTCGGGCTCCGAAACCCCAACAGCGACCATGACCGAAGCCCCGAAAGACGGGGACGCCGGCACCGTGCCCGTCGGCGTGCTGCACTCGTTGACCGGCACCATGTCCATCAGCGAAGTATCCGTTCGAGATGCGACTTTGCTCGCCATCGAGGAAATCAATAAAGCCGGCGGTGTGCTCGGCAAACAAATCAAGCCGATCGTTGAAGACGGCGCGTCTGACTGGCCGACTTTTGCAGAGAAGACGAAAAAGCTGCTTCAAAAAGACAAAGCAGCAGTGATCTTCGGCGGGTGGACGTCGTCGAGCCGGAAAGCGGTTCTCCCCGTCGTCGAACAGAACAAAGGCCTGTTCTTCTACCCGGTCCAGTACGAAGGTCTGGAAGCATCTCCGAACATCTTCTACACCGGCGCTACGACGAACCAACAAATTGTACCGGCCGTCACATGGCTCTTGCAGAATAAAGGCAAAACATTTTTCCTCCTCGGCTCCGACTATGTCTTCCCGCGCACGGCAAACAAGATTATTAAAGAGCAGTTGAAAGCCGAAGGCGGCACCCTGATCGCCGAGGAATACACGCCGCTCGGCCATACCGACTACAACACGATCATCAGCAAAATCAAGAAGGAAAAGCCGGACATCGTCTTCAATACGTTGAACGGAGACAGCAACGTCGCCTTCTTCAAACAATTGAAGGATGCCGGCATCAGCGCAAGAGACCTGACGACCTTGTCCGTCAGCGTGGCGGAAGAAGAAATCCGCGGTATCGGCGCCTCCGTGCTCGAAGGGCATTACGCAGCATGGAACTATTACCAAACGACCGATACGCCGGAGAACCGAAAATTCGTTGAAGCCTACAAAGCGAAATATGGCCAGGACCGCGTAACCGACGACCCGATCGAAGCCGGATACTTCGGCGTATACCTGTGGGCGGAGGCCGTTAAGAAAGCCGGTTCCTTCGAGGTTGACAAGGTGAAAGAAGCTGCCAAGGGCCTCGAATTCAACGCACCGGGCGGCAAAGTGAAAATTGACGGCGACAATCAGCACGTATTCAAAACGGTACGGATCGGCCAGGTGCAAGCCGACGGCCAATTTAAAGAAGTTTGGAACTCGGGCCAGCCGGTGAAGCCGGATCCGTTCCTCACCACGTATCCTTGGGGCGCGGAAGTGACCAAGAAATAATCACGCTGCACATCGTAGAACTGAACGTATTTCTGGACGCGGGACTGCCTTCGGGCGGTCCCTTTCCTTCAACCTCACCTTTACAGCTTGACTCCCAAACAAGGAGGCGAACCTGCCATGAGCATTTTGCTGCTTCAGTTGTTTAACGGCATTTCCCTCAGCTCGATTTTGCTGCTCATCGCACTCGGGCTGGCCATTACGTTCGGTCTGATGAATGTGATCAACATGGCGCACGGCGAATTCCTGATGATCGGCGCCTATATGGCCTACATGATCCAGCTGGCGTTTCAAAAATATGTGCCCGCCTCGGCATTCGGCTATTATTTTGCCGTCTCGCTCGCCGTCTCGTTCCTCGCGGCGGGCCTGATCGGTTGGATACTGGAAAAAACGCTGATCCGTTTCCTCTACGGCCGCCCGCTCGACAGCCTGCTCGCCACTTGGGGCGTCAGTCTTGTACTGCAGCAGCTTGCACGCTCGATCTTCGGAGCGCCTAACGTCGCCGTCAAAGCGCCAAGCTGGCTCGAAGGCGGCTGGACCGTCACGGCTGAGCTCATCCTGCCTTACAAGCGGCTGTTCATTATCGCCTTAGCCGCCCTGTGCATCATCGGCCTTTATTGGTTCTTGTACCACACCCGTAACGGACGCAACATGCAGGCCGTCATGCAGAACCGTTCGATGGCCGCGTGCGTCGGCATTTCCACCAAACGCGTGGATGCGTTCGGCTTTGGGCTCGGTTCGGGACTCGCCGGCATCGCCGGCTGCGCCTTGACGCTGCTCGGTCCGATCGGCCCTTCGATCGGCACCTATTATATTGTAGACGCGTTCATGGTCGTCGTGCTCGGAGGCATCGGCAAAATCGTCGGCACGGTCGTCGGCGCGCTCGGCATCGGTGTCCTGAACACCGCCTTCGAATACTCGACGAGCGCCACGCTCGGCAAAGTCATCGTGTTTACCCTGATTATCGCGTTCCTGCAATGGAAGCCGGCCGGGCTCGTCACGATGAAGTCGCGTGCGCTGGATTAAACCGCAGAAGGAGTGTATGACGCATGAAACTGACGTTAGGCAGTACCCAAACCAAAGCGATTGCCACCGTGATTTTAATCGCTCTTTTATGCTTGGCCCCTATGGCGTTGTCCGAATTCAGGCTCGGTCTGTTGGGCAAATTTCTGGCATTCGCCATCCTGGCCATGGGGCTCGATCTGATCTGGGGCTATACTGGAATCCTGAGTCTCGGCCATGGCGTTTACTTCGGGCTGGGCGCCTACTGCATGGCGATGCACCTGAAGCTCGTCACCTCCGATGGCGGGCTGCCGGACTTCATGTCATGGAGCGGCGTGGAGAAGCTGCCCTGGTTTTGGGCGCCCTTTCATTCCGCCGGAGCGGCCCTGCTGCTGGCCATAGCCGTGCCTACGCTGGTCGCCCTCTTCCTCGGTTATCTCACATTCCGCAATCGCATCCGGGGCTCCTTTTTCTCCATCCTGTCGCAAGCGCTCGTCATCATCACCGTCACCTTATTCGTCGGCCAGCAGGGGTATACCGGAGGGTCGAACGGCTTGACGAGCTTCAGCACGTTTCTCGGAATGCCCGTGGGCGATCCTGCGACCAAAACCCTATTTTATTACGTGACGGTCGTGCTCGTCGGGCTCGTCATTTGCTTTTGCCTGTGGCTGACGTCCGGCAAGCTCGGCAACATCTTAATCGCCATTCGCGACTCAGAGAACCGGGTACGGTTCCTCGGCTACAACCCCGTCGCTTATAAAGTGTTCATCTATTGCGTGTCCGCCGCGCTCGCCGGGCTGGCCGGCGTCATGTTCGTGCTGCATGAAGGCATCATCTCTCCTGCACAGATGGGCATCGTCCCGTCTATTGAAATGGTGCTGTGGGTCGCCGTCGGCGGCCGGGCCACCATCTTCGGTGCCATAATCGGCACCATCCTGACGAACAGCGCCAAAACAACGTTCAGCGAAGCGTATCCGGACTGGTGGCCGATTCTGATCGGCGCGATGTTCATTGTTGTGACGATGTTTTTGCCGAAGGGCATTGTCGGGTCGATCCACGATCTGTTGAAGCGCCGGAAGAAGACCACATCGTCACCCGCTTCCCCGCGAAGCAGCGCATCGCTCGCCGCAACGGCAGGCACTGAGCCCAACAACACCTGATAAGAAGGAGGCCTCACCCATGATCCAACCTCTAACGTCACCGCGTACAGAAGCAGCCTCCCCCCTCATTCGCATCGAAAACCTGGAAGTCAGCTTCAGCGGCTTTAAAGCGATTCGCGGACTGAATCTGCTGCTCGCTCCGGGGGAACTGCGCTTTTTGATCGGTCCGAACGGCGCCGGCAAGACGACCCTTCTCGACGTGCTCTGCGGCAAGGTGAAGCCGTCGAAGGGCAGCGTTAAGTTCAAGGACAAGATCGACCTGGCCCGCCACCAGGAGCATCAAATCGCACAGCTGGGCATCGGACGCAAATTCCAAGCTCCCTCCATCTTCTCCACCCTATCCGTTTACGAAAACATGCTGCTCGCTGTCAAACAAAAGCGCGGTATCTTCGGCGCTCTGTTCACTTCGTCGCCCCCCCAGCAGCGGGCCCGCATCCGGCATTATTTAGAGATGGTCGGACTCGCGCATAAGGAGACGGCGGCGGCCGGCTCGCTCTCGCATGGGGAGAAGCAGTGGCTTGAAATCGGCATGCTGCTGAGTCAGGAGCCGGAGCTGCTGCTGCTCGATGAACCGGCCGCCGGCATGACAGACAGCGAGACCGGGAAAACCGGCGAGCTGCTGCAGCGGATCAGCCGAAGCCAGACAGTCGTTGTCGTCGAGCACGACATGGAATTCGTGCGTCAGTTCGCCCAAATCGTAACGGTTATGCATGAGGGCGCCACTTTGCGGGAAGGCACGATGGAGGAGATTCAGAACGACGATAAAGTCGCCGAGGTTTACTTAGGGAGGAGGACGGAACGACATGACGAAGGATAGCGGCGTAAATGCCGGGCTGCGCCTGCAAGCGCTGGAAGCCGGATACGGGGAGAGCATGATTCTGCGGCAAGTCACGCTGCAGGTAAAACCCGGCCAAGTCGTATGTTTGATGGGCCGTAACGGCGTCGGCAAAACAACGACGATGAAAACGATCATGGGCCTGATCAAGCCGCGAAGCGGCAGCATCTCCTATGCAGGCCAAGACATAACGCGATTTTCACCCGATCTGCGCGCCAAGGCCGGCATCGGCTACGTCCCGCAGGGCCGGGACATTTTCCCCCAGCTGACGATTGAAGAAAATTTGCTGCTTGGCCTGGAAGCCGCGCCTTCCAAGCTGCGCAAAGCCGGCATTCCCGATTCCGTCTTCGAGAATTTTCCCATTCTCCGGGAAATGCTTCACCGGAAGGGCGGTGATTTGAGCGGCGGCCAACAGCAGCAGCTTGCGATCGCCCGCGCCCTTGCTGCCGAGCCGAGGCTGCTGCTGCTCGACGAACCGATGGAAGGCATCCAGCCCTCTATCGTTCAGGATATCGAGCGCGCCATCGAAGCGATCAAGAAAATCGGGAATACGTCCGTGCTGCTGGTCGAACAGAGTCTAACGTTCGCGACAAGCATCGCCGATTATTATTACGTTCTCGATAAAGGCGTCATTGTGGCCGAAGGCGATCCTTCGCAATTAAGCGAAGAGATGGTACGCAAACACCTGGTTGTATAACGAAGGGAGCCATCCGCCCCGAGCCTGTAAGCAAAAACAGGCTCGCTTTGGCGTTCCCCGTCTCTTGTGTTATCATAAAAATGGATTACATAACCCAAAAATATCCATATAGAGGGAGCGATTCACGATGACAACCTTGAAGCAAATCCATGACGCCACCACGCTTAACAACGGGGTAACCATGCCTTGGCTCGGCCTGGGCGTATGGAAAACGAAGGATGGGGATGAGGTCGTTCAAGCCGTCACCGACGCGCTTGCAGCGGGATACCGCTCTATTGACACGGCAGCCTCTTACGGCAACGAAGCCGGAGTCGGCCAAGCTCTGCAAGCCTCAGGCATCCCGAGGGAACAATTGTTCGTCACGACCAAAGTATGGAACGCGGATCAAGGCTTCGAATCGACGCTGCGCGCCTTCGAGGAAAGCCGGCGCAAATTACAGCTTGAAACCATCGATTTATATTTGATACATTGGCCGGTCAAAGGCAAATACAAAGAAACCTGGAAAGCGCTGATCAAGCTGCGCGACGAAGGCTATGTACGCGCGATCGGCGTCAGCAACTTCCAAGTCCATCACCTGCAGGACCTCATCGACGACAGCGGAGTTGTGCCGGCCGTCAATCAGGTTGAATTCCACCCGCTGCTGCAGCAGTTGGAGCTTCGCCGTTTTTGCCAAAAGCAGCGTATTCAACTGGAGGCCTGGAGCCCGTTGATGCAGGGCAACCTCGACCTGCCGCTGCTGACCGAGCTTGCCGGCAAGTATGGAAAATCGCCGGCGCAAATCATCCTTCGCTGGGATCTCCAGCACGGCATTGTCACCATCCCGAAATCCGTTACGAAACACCGGATTCAGGAGAATGCCGATCTTTTCGACTTCGCGCTTACCGACGAAGATATGACCCGTTTGGACGGATTGAATCAAGACCGCCGATTCGGACCGGATCCAGACAATTTCGATTTCTAACCGACTGCTCTGAGAACCGTAAAGCCACAGGCTTTACGGTTTTTGCCGTTTACAAAAAAATACAACCCCCACCCGTCAACAAACATCCGCCTATCACATAGTATAAATTATGTGCGAAAGCCTAGATGCAGCGAGCGACCAGCGGCGAGCGTTATGATCCGGCAAGTCATTCTCTTTGGTATGTCAGTTCCACCCGGCGCCAGTCCGGCCCGGCGCAACCAACCGAACACCGGACGCTAGCAGAAGCACGGTTTCTTCCCCCCTGCAGGCAGCATGTGCCCAGGCGTTCAATGCACCTATCAGGCGTTAACCCCAAAGGAGGTTTTTCGAAAATTATGTACAATCAAGCTTACCGCCCGAACACCAATGCTTACGGCTACCCGATGTATTCGCCGGGCCGGGCCCGACTCAACCGATCGCACCCATGGGCGCGACCATCCCAAGCGGTTCGACCTTGCCGGGCATGTCCCCGCAGTCCCAGGCAGCGCCCGGCTTGCTCCCGCTCGAGCAATCGTTCATCGAGAACATTCTGCGATTAAACCTTGGCAAGGTAGCCACCATCTATATGACGTTCGAGAATAACTCCGAATGGAACGCAAAAGTGTTCAGGGGTCGCCTGGAAGCCGCCGGCCGCGACCACATCATCATCAGCGACCCGACCACAGGCATGCGGTACCTGCTCCTCATGGTTAACCTCGACTACATCACCTTCGACGAAGAACTTAATTACACGTATCCGTTCGGAGGAGGCCCGACCGGCCGATAAAGCTGACTCTTTAAAAAAACATACATGGTTAAGCCGGAAACAGCGGATCCCCTATTTGGGGGGATTCCGCTGTTTCTTTATTTTCGCCTGCACGACTGCCAAATCGATCAAATACCTATACCGTTTTCGAATCGCTTGAATATAGCTGGATCATAAGCTTCGAGCAAACGAAAGGTTTCGTCCTAAGGGGTGATCCTCGTGAACTTCCATATATGGACTTTCCCGCGGCCGCCGGCGATCCAAGGGTCTATGCGGCGCCACAAGCGACCTTCTTCCGTCTCATCGGGCAGGCCCGGCGTTATCGTTCCGGTCCGGGCCGCTTTCATAGCCGCGTAAGCTTCATCGCTCAACCCGTTCCAAATTTCAACGAACAAACCGGGCTGTTCAGCCCCCTCATAAACGTCCATTTGTTCGAACTGTTGTTTCAAAACGGCCGCCCACGTTAAATAAGAAGTACGGTACTCTTTTTCAATCCGATACTCGACAAAAACGATACACACTTTTTTCACCCTCGCCACCTTTATTTTGTTCAAGAAAATGATACACTACTAGTAATGGACTGCAAATCACATTATGGAAGAAATACGCTTTTCAGGAGGTAAGTCCATGGACACCGGTACCCATCTCGTCATCGGGCTAGGACTGGCAGGGCTCGCTTATATTGATCCTGTCGTAGCCGCAGATCCCGTCGTTGCGACGGCGGTCTTGATCGGAACCGTCGCGGGCTCGCAAGCGCCCGATGCGGATACGCTGCTTCGTTTGAAGAATAATGCAGTTTACATTAAAAATCATCGCGGGATCTCCCACTCGCTGCCTGCGCTTTTCCTTTGGACGGCAGCCATCTCCGGCGCGCTCTGGCTTTTCTTCGACGGATTGCCTATGCTGCATGTCACGATGTGGGTGTTCATCGCCGTTGCATTCCACGTATTCACCGACTTGTTCAATACGTACGGAACGCAAGCGCTTCGTCCCTTCTCGGAGCGATGGGTGTCATGGAATATCATTCATATTTTCGATCCGTTTATCTTTTTGGCGCATGTGGTCGCCATCTTCCTCTGGTCGATGAGGTTGGTGGACCCGGCGGTCGCTTTCCCGTTGTTATACGGATTGATAGCCGTTTATTACGCGTGGCGCTCGTGGCATCATCACCGGCTGGAGTCCACCTTGTACCGTCAGGATCCCGAGTACGCGCCCGGCGACAAGTACACGTTAATCCCTACCGTCCATCTGTATCATTGGCAGGTCGTGAAACAAAAGAACGACACGACGTTCAGCCTGGGCGAATATCGCAACGGCCGGATCAAGTGGGTCGATCACGTCAAATGCGATTGCCATCCGGCGGTGGACGCTTCCAAAGCGCATCCGAATATCGCCTCCTTCCTTTACTTTACCTCGTTTGCCTGCGCCGACGTCAAGGAGCACGGCTGGGGCTACGAGGTACGCTGGGCCGATGTGCGCTACCGGCATCGCAAGCAGTATCCTTTCGTAGCGGTGCTGCGGATGGACAAATCGTTTGAAACGCTCGATTCTTATGTCGGCTGGGTGAACGATACCCGGCTGGAGAAGAAGCTGCGCGTCGATATGAATTAACCGGGCCTTAACCCGCCAGCGGACATGCGCCACCCTTCAGGCTCATGCTCCGCTTCTTTCAGCGGACTTGTTCGCCATATATGATGAAAAAGCCCAAGGAGATTGGCTCCCTGAGCTTATGTCGATACTACGCTGATGCTAAGAATGCCGTCTGCAATTAGCGAGTTTGACCCGCGATTGCTTGCTCGGCGATTTGGACCAAGCGACGAGTGATGTGACCGCCGATCGCACCGGTGTCGCGAGATGCCATGTAACCGTAGTAGCCGTCTTGCGGGATTTGGATGCCCAATTCTTGAGCTACCTCATACTTTAATTGATCCAATGCCTGTGAAGCTTGTGGTACGACCAGAGCGTTGCTGCTGCGGGATTGACCTGCACCCATGTTCAGCACTCCTTTCAATTGAATGATGTCTTTGATGTATTTGCAAGCTTGCAAACTTATTATGTGCCCGCTGTAAGAAACTATACGCACCTTTATGAAAAAACCTTTCGAGTTTCAAATTTTATGGAGCAAAGGCGGATTTGAACCCTTATGAACAAAACTCTTGCGCTGATTTATGCCCTTGTCGGGACCGCGCTGCTGACAACGGTCAGCTACTTTATCGCTGCAGGGCGACCATGGATGGCCGTATTGACCGGCATAATCGCCCTATTCTTTATAGGATCCGGCTTTATCGTGAAGGCCAGACAGCGGAGACGGCGCGAAGGCCGGCAGCAAGAAGAACGCTGACGGATCGATACATAAAAAAGAGCTTGTCCTCCGGGTGAACGATCACACCGTCGGACAAGCTCTTTTGTCGTTTCAAAGAACGACAAAGCCCATCTTCGTCTTGACTTCCTTCAGCATCCGTTCCGCCTGCTCGGCGGCCCGCTCCTTCCCTTCGGCCAGGATGCGGTGCAGCTCGCCGGATTCCCGGATCTCGCGATAGCGCTGCTGCAGCGGCTCCAGCACCGTCACGACAGCCTCGGCCAGGTCTTTTTTAAACGGCCCGTAGCCTTGTCCTTCGTAAAGCGCCTCGACTTCGGCAATCGTTTTATCAGCCACCTGCGTGTAAATGCTGATCAGGTTGCTCACCTCCGGCTTGTTCGCCGGATCGAATTTCACTTCGCGCCCCGAGTCCGTTACCGCCCGGCTAATTTTCTTGCGTACAACGTCCGGCGCATCGAGCAGCGCGATGTAGCTGCCGGCATTCGGATTGCTCTTGCTCATCTTCTTGGAGGCATCGTCAAGCGACATGACACGCGCCCCGACTTCCGGGATGTAGCCCTGCGGAATTTTGAACGTCTCGCCAAACTTGCCGTTGAACCGCTGCGCCAGGTCGCGCGTCAGCTCCAGATGCTGCTTCTGATCGTCGCCCACCGGCACGAGATCGGCATTGTACAACAGAATGTCGGCCGCCATCAACGAAGGATACGTGAACAAGCCCGCACCGACGGATTCTTTGCCGGCCGACTTGTCTTTAAATTGCGTCATCCGCTCCAGCTCGCCCATATAGGTGAGCGTCGTCATCAACCATCCAAGCTCCGCATGAGCGGACACCGTCGATTGCAGGAAGACCGTTGCCGCTTTCGGATCGATGCCAGCCGCCAAATACAGCGCCGCGACCGACTCCGACTGCTCCTTCAACGCCGCCGGTTCCTGCGGAACCGTAATCGCATGCAGATCGACCACCATAAAGTAGCAATCATGGGTGATCTGCAGCTTCACATAATTTTTCAAGGCTCCGATATAGTTGCCCAGCGTCAACTGCCCGCTGGGCTGCATCCCCGACAGCACTCGTAATTTGGACATGTTCTTCTTCCTCCTTGATCATGGAAACTTCTCTTCTTCCGGTCCGACTGCAAAACAAAAAGGCCTTCCGCCGCAAGGGACGAGAGACCGTGGTGCCACCCTAATTCGCCCGTTGCCGCGTCAGCCGCGAATCGGCGATCGACAAGAGCCTTGATCTCCTGTAACGGGGAGTGACCGTAACGGTATAATGCAGCGCACGACTCCTAAGCCCGGGCCCGGGTTTGACGCCTGTTCCACCGTTCAGCTCGAGGATCCATTCGAACGACCGCCGCCTGCCGGTTCGCACCTGCCACCGGCTCTCTGCAAAGCGTGCCTGCCGCCTACTTATTCCCGTCATCGCTTATTAGACGTCATTGTACCGAACGGCATGCGGCATGTCAAGATCACTTTTTGACCAAAAACTTGTCCTATATTCATTCCGCAGTGCATACGCTATAATAATAATTACGAAAAAGAAGGAGAGACCGTGCTTTGCAAACGACTATTCAACGACTGGCCACTAACGTTCTCGCCGTTTTATGCATCATCATGTTCATCCTTATTTTCAGGCAAAAACAGCCGCCCGACTTGTCGTGGATCGGCTCGGAGGAGCTTCAAAACTTTAAGACGCTGTTCATCAGCATCGTGCTCGAGGCGCTGCCGTTCGTCCTCCTCGGCGTCCTGGTTTCCGCCCTGCTGCAAATGTTCGTTTCCGAGCAAACGATCCGCAAATGGGTGCCCAAAAATCCGGTGCTCGGCGTTCTGTTCGCCTGCGCGCTCGGCATCGTCTTTCCGCTGTGCGAATGCGGGATGATCCCGGTCATACGCCGCCTGATTCTCAAGGGCATGCCCGTATATACGGCCGTCGTCTTCATCCTCGCCGGTCCGATTATTAATCCGGTCGTATACGCCTCCACCTTCATGGCGTTCCGTACGCGTCCCGAAATCGCCTACTCGCGCATGGCGCTCGCTTTTCTCGTCGCCGCCACGATCGGGCTGCTCGTGTACCGTTTCGTCCGCACCAATCCGCTGCGGGCCGGCTTGAAATACGGTGCCGCGCCTGTGCACACGCACAATCACGCGCATGAACACGGGCACGAATATGGGCATACGCATCATCATCATACAGCGCATGGGCATGATCACGGCCATACGCATGATCACAGCCATACGCATGCTCACGGTCCCGGATGGCGAGGCCGCTTGTCCGGCGTGCTTGGGCACGCATCGGACGAATTTTTCGACATGGGCAAATATTTGATTTTCGGCGCCATGCTGACAGCCCTGATTCAAACGTTCATGTCCCGGGAAAGCCTGGTTTCGATCGGGGAAGGAACGGTTAGCTCGCATCTGTTCATGATGGGCTTTGCCTATGTGCTGTCGCTCTGCTCGACGTCCGACGCCTTCGTCGCCTCGTCGTTCGCCACGACGTTCTCGGCAGGGTCGCTGTTGACCTTTCTTGTCTTCGGACCGATGCTCGATATGAAAAGCACGCTCATGCTTCTGTCCGCCTTCCGCGCCAAGTTCGTGCTTCTGCTGACCGGGCTGCTCGTAATCGTGACGTTAATCGGCTCGCTGCTGTTCGAACGTATCTTTTTCCAGTGAGGTGTCCTATTATGAGTCCACGTCTGCTCAGCTTTCACCATACCATTAAAGCGCTCATCTTATTCGGCTTTGCCGGTTATATCGCATATCTCGTGCACAGCGATCGAATTTTGCTCTACATCGCGCCCCGCATGGTGGATTACGTCAAATGGTCCTCCCTGGCGCTCTACGCCGTGGCTGTGTACCAAGGCTATCAGGCGGTACGCACGTTCCGCAGTACGCATGAGCCGGATTGCGACTGCGGGCACGATCATACGCCGTCGCGCTCCATTCTCAAGAACACGGTTGTATACGGCCTCTTCCTCCTGCCGCTGCTGCTCGGGTTCTTGCTTCCGGATACGTCGCTGGGCAGCAGCTTGGCCGCGAAGAAAGGCATGAACCTCAGCAGCGCCAGCGCCGTGAAGAAAGAAAGCGAGCCTCCGGAGGCAGGTCTCTCGTCCTCCAACGCAGCCGCGCCAGGCGCGGACAATCCGCCGCCGGCGCAACCGCCGGCCAAAGGAGCCTCCGGTTCTCTCGATGCGTTGTTTCCATCGGATAAGTTCACGAAGCAGTACGCCGATTTCGCGAAGAAGCTGTACGCTTCCGATCAGATTACCGTCCAGGAAGAATGGTTTATCGAGACGCTCACCTCGGTGGACCTTTACCTGGATGCCTTCATCGGCAAAAAAATGCAGCTGACCGGTTTCGTCTACCGGCAAGAGGATATGAAAGACAACCAGTTTGTCATCGGGCGCTTTTCCATTCAATGCTGCTCCGCGGATGCCGCACCGTTCGGCGTGCTTGCCGAGTACGACCGCGCCAAAACATTCGCCGCAGACACCTGGGTCACGGTCACCGGCACCCTGGAGAAGACGAAATTCAACGACGTCGAGATCATGGTGCTGAAGGTCGAGAAGGTAGCCAAAGCCGAACCGGCGAAGACACCCTACGTTTACCCGAACATGAATTTCGGCGCTTAATGGAGGGTCACCCGCCTGAACTTCTGCAGCAAGCCAAAAGGCTCCGGCAGCGCGTTAAGCGTTGCCGGAGCCTTTTTCCTTCGCTGTCTTATGTGGAGGCGGCGCTTTGCCTTTTTTGAATCGCATGAACGCCCATGACGACAACAATCAGTTCTTCCATCGGCAGCGTCGAGTCGTTGGTCAGCTCGAACGCCCCGGCCCCGAACATCCCGTCCACGCGGCGGAATTCGGCGGCCAGCTGCTCCCTCTCCGTCTTCACCGTATATTCCCGCGAGAAGGCGGGGGATTCGATATAGAACGTCCCGTGCGTATCGCTATCATATACATACCGTTTGGTAAAAAACGTGAACTTCGCTTTTAACGTGCCGATTTCTTGGTCCCCTCCGTTAAACACGAGCCACGTATTGGAGAAAGCCCGGAATTTTCCGCTATACGACGTTAACCCATCTGAGAAACTCTGGACCGTTACGCCGGATTGAAACATGCCGTGCAGGTCGAGCGTGCCGATTTTCCGCTCCCGTTCATCCGTGATGTCCGTTTCCCCTCTGGACAAAAAGTTGTCGCGAACATATACCTTGCGCGCTTCCATCACTAACATCTCCTCGCTTTCCGTCGATCGGAGGCTTTGTCATTTTTAACGAACGGCGCGGTTAAAAGGTTTCGGTTTTCAAACATTTTCCACGCTTCATAATCGCATTCATTCCAGTGAATAGTAAGGGTACCGGTGAAGTTATGACAAGGGAGGCGAATCCTGCGTGACACGTTGTCTGTCCGGCGCTATAGCGGCGGTCATCTTGCTTGCATCGTTAAGCGGTTCCGCCGCCAGCCCCGACGTTCACCCGACTGCCGTCCGGCAAGCCGTTCCAAGAGCGGCGTACGAAGTACCCCGGCTGCGCTCCGGCCCTCCCTGCCCGCAGCCGGAGCAGAAAGCGTCGATCGCCGCCATCGGCGATGTCTTGATTCACCGCTCCATTTATGACGACGCCCGCACAAAGAGCGGCTTCGACTTTCGGCCGATGTTCGAGAAAGTTCGTCCTGCGCTCGCGGCGGCGGACGTGACTGTCGCCAATCAAGAGAGCATCACCGGCGGGATCGGCATCGGCTTGTCCGATTACCCGACGTTCAACAGCCCGTTCGAGACAGCCGACGCTCTCCGGGATGCCGGCGTCGATGTCGTTACGATGGCCAACAACCATACGCTCGATCGCGGCGAGAAGGCTGTGCTGCAAGCGATCGGGCACTGGCGGGACTTGCAGGTCGAGTACGCGGGAGCGAGCGAGAGCGTCAACGATCGGCGGCGTATGCGGCTCGTGAAACGGAACGGCTTGAAGCTGGCGTTTCTATCATACACCTACGGCACCAACGGCATTCCTTCACCGCCGGGCAAATCCCATCTCGTGCACCGGCTGGAGCCGGGCGTCCTGACCGCCGAAATTCGCGAAGCGAAGCGGCTGGCCGATGCCGTCGTCGTCAGCCTGCACTTCGGCGTCGAATATCAGCGGCTGCCGAACGACGAGCAGAAGCGCCTGGCCAAACTGGCCGCCGTGTCCGGCGCGGACTTGATCCTCGGCCATCATCCGCATGTGCTGCAGCCGCTCGAGTGGATCGACAACGGCCGTAACGGCGGACGAAGCCTGGTCGTCTACTCGCTCGGCAATTTTATCGCCGCTCAGAAGCAATCCGACCCGCATACGCGAATCGGCGGCATCTTGAGCGCGGACCTCCGAAAGGTACCGGGGCCGGGGCCAGAGGCCGGTTCGATAGGCAGCCGCATCGTCGTCGAGAACGTCACATTCCTGCCCACTTACATCCGCTTCAAGCGGTGGCGCGGTTATCGTGTCGTTCCGCTGGCCTCCGTGACGGAAGAGGAATTAAAGGACGCGCCCCGCGTCTTTAAAGAAGTGGCCGCCCATATGCGCCGCTGGATGCCGGACCTTACCGTCGCGGACGGGTTATAAACGACTATGTCGAATATTTCAAAGACAACTCATCCAACAATCGGCGAACCGTGGGGACGGTGTCTTTGTACAAAGGGCGGTAGTCGAGCGGCTCCACGAAGCTCAGGAACGTTTCGGCGATATCCCGTACCTGCCGAACGTACTCCGCCTTATCCACCGTATAAGACGCTACCCGGCGCGGGGCTCCGCCTTGCCGCTCCTCCACTTCCGTCAATTCCAGCTCCCGCTCGCTTCGGTGGATGACGACGAACGAGAACGCCCGGCATTCCGGATCGCCGCAGCCGCAAATAAAGAACGGAACCTTCGTCCACGCGTCCACTCCGGCCCAGCGGTCCGGTTCCACGTTCTCCAAAGCGCTCAAGAGCAGGGCCGGCAGTCCGACGTCCAGACATAAAGGCTCATCGATCACGGTTTCACCGTCGATGTCGAGCCGGACGTCGGCGTGAACGATCTGCAGGCCGGCGTCAAACGACCAGTTGCGGTAAGTTAATGAAAATGCCATGGCGGTTCTCCTTTTCACCCGGTGGACACATTTACCAATTTTTTTCAAAGAGTATAATTATTGCTTTGGTACATACTACCTTCAAGAACGGAGGTGATATCGATGGGCGCAGGACAATCCCGCAGCAGCAACGCTTTGGTCGTACCTCAAGCTTCCCAAGCTTTGGACCAACTGAAGTATGAAGTTGCTCAAGAGCTGGGCATCCAAATTCCTCAAGACGGGTACTATGGTTTCATGGCTACTCGCGACACCGGGGCTATTGGTGGCCACATCACACGTCGTCTGGTTCAAATCGCCGAGCAGCAGTTGGCCGGCAAGTTCACTCGATAATGCAGTACCTCGAATACTTAACGGGGCGGTTCCCTCGCGGAACCGCTTTTCCATGTGCGGCCGCCCCGATTATCCGAGGCCGGTATTGTTTATTATAAACGATTTCCACCGCTCCCGTCTAAGCGCAGGATGGAATCCGTAAAAGTGAAATAGGCCTCCGGCATCAACGCCAAAGGCCCATCCTACTATAAATGAGGTATAAGTGCTGATCAATCGGTATTGCCGTTTTTGTCGGGATTGACAAGATTCGCCATATTATAATTCGATTCGAACGTGACGCTTGTGCATAACAAGTTTTGCCGCATCGCGAACTCGAACTGGATTTCGCCGTGCGACCATTTTTTCAGCTTTAACGACTCAAGGGCTGTCTGACGAAAGGAGTGCTGGTGGCTTTCGGTCAGTCCCCGGTCCGCTTTCTTGAGTTCGCTTCCTCTACTTTCCAAGGGAAAGTGCCTGACCCCGAACTTTCCTACCATGTTGTTGCGAATTTGCACGAATACGGTGCCCGACGTCAAATGCGCAAGCTCTTCCTTTAATTCCCGAAACACCAGGTCCAACTGCCGCGCTAACGAAACCTTCTCCAAAATCAAAAGCATCATCCCTTCTTTTTGAATTAATGGAATATTATGTATATCCTGATGTAGCCCTATTATAGGACAATAAAATCAAAATATCAACAAAAATTCACTTTTTTCGCTATGCATGTAGGCCTATCGAAACCCCTTTCTTCCAACCCTATAGACCAAAACTTACAAGCAGTGGTATAATTGCCCGTAGGATTAATCGCCTTGTATGAGTCGTTGATCCCAGAACAGATTGAAGGGGTCGTTCGGGTATGAACAGATTTTCAGGCTTATCGTTTAAGAACAAGCTCCAGCTTGGGTGCTACGCCATCGTTGCCGTTTACTCCATCGCTATGCTGTTTTTCATTTTTCAATCCTCGTCAAGTATGCTCTGGGGGCTTATTTTACTATTTCTGCTGGCCGGGTTAAGTTTTCCTTTTATCCGATTCCTGGAAAGAACGCTTACAGAACCGATCAGCGATATTTCCCGCGCCGCGATTAGCATCTCCAAGGGCGACTTCACGTCGAAAATTCACATTCAATCGAACGATGCGCTGGGCGAGCTGGCGAATTCGTTCAACCGGATGACGGAGAAGCTGCGCGAAATTTTGAAGGATACCGGTAAAGCGTCGAAACACGTGTCGGATTCCAGCCGGGACATCTTTTACAAGAATGAGAAAATGAAAGCGGTGCTCGAAGAAGCCGCGATCGCAGCCAACGAGCTTGCAGCCGGGGCCAATCAAATTTCCGAGGAAATCAGTGAGGTTTCTGCCGCCACGAAGGACATCGAGCATAAAGTAACCAGCTACACGGAATCGACGCGGGAAATGAATGCGCGCTCCGGCCAAATGCTGGAGCTGGTCAATAAAGGTCTGCAATCCGTCGAAACGCAAAGCGACGGCGTCCGCAAGAACGTCGAAGCGACCGCCAACGTCTCGAACACGATCAACTCGCTGGCCGAGCTGACGAAAGGAATTTCCACCATCACCGCGTCCATTTCGGAAATCGCCGAGCAGACGAACCTGCTGTCCTTGAACGCCTCTATTGAAGCGGCACGGGCAGGCGAGCATGGCAGAGGCTTCGCCGTCGTCGCCCAAGAAGTCCGGAAGCTTGCCGAAGAGTCGACGACCTCGACCCAAGAGGTGTTCGGCTTGGTGCGCAGCATTGAGCAAGGCATCCAGGAAGCGCTCTCGTCCATGGCGCAAAACGAAAAGATCGTGCAAGAGCAAACCCAGCTGATTTCCGAGACGGAAACGGTATTCGGAGAAATCGTAAGCAGCGTATCCTTCATCAGCGAGCAAATTTCAAAGTTCGCGCGCGAAAGCGAGCAGATGCTGGCCGGCGCCCAACAAATCTCGGCGACGATGGAGAACATATCGGCAATCACGGAGCAATCCGCCGCCGGGACGGAGCAAGTGTCCGCCTCCATGAAGGATCAGATCGGCGCCGTGCAAGCCATCGTGGCCCAGTCGGAAGAAATGACACGGCTGGTGACGCAGCTGCAGCTCACGATGAGCATCTTCAAGCTCTAGTACATAAGAGACGGCCATGTGAAAGAGGCTGACCCCCGCAGATTATCATCTGCCGCAGGGTCAGCCTCTTTCCTTGTACACCGAACGGTCGAACGGTCTTATTCCGTCAAGCGCAGAAATTCATGCACGTCGGCGACCGACAGATCCAGCGCCTGCTGCCAGAAGTCCGGCTTCGTCAGGTCGACGCCCAAATGTTTACGCGCCAGTTCTTCCACGGTCATCCGGCCGGTATCGCGCAGGAGCGCCACATACTGGTCCTCGAACGCAGCTCCCCGGCGGAGCGCCTCGGCGTACAAGCCGGTGCTGAACATATAACCGAACGTATACGGAAAATTGTAGAACGGTACCTCGGTGATGTAAAAATGCAGCTTCGACGCCCAAAAATGAGGATGATATTCCTCGAGTGCCTCACAAAACGCCTGCTTCTGCGCCGCCGTCATCAGCTCGTTCAAGCGCTCGATCCCGACCAGCCCCTGGCGCCGCTCCTCGTAGAAATTCGTCTCGAATATAAATCGCGCATGGATGTTCATATAGAACGCGACGGATCGCTGTATTTTATCCTCCAGCAGCGTAATCCGCTCAGCCTCGCTTGACGCGGCCTTCACCGCCGCATCGGCGACGACCATCTCCGCGAACGTCGAGGCCGTCTCGGCCACGTTCATCGCGTACTCCTGTGCAAGCGCCGGCAAATCGTTCATGACGTGCTGGTGGTACCCGTGGCCCAGCTCATGCGCCAGCGTCGCCACATTGGAAGCCGTGCCGGCGTAAGTCATGAAGATCCGGGTTTCTTCGGCGATCGGGAACGACGTACAAAACCCGCCCGGCCGCTTGCCGGGACGATCCTCCGCTTCGATCCAGCGGTTCTCGAACGCCCTCTCCGCAAAATCAGCCATCCGCGGGCTGAAGCGGCGGAACTGCTCGACGATCAGCTGGGCGCCTTCATCATAGCTGAACTCCAGGCTGCCTTCGCCGACTGGCGCGTCGACATCGTACCAGCTCAGCTTCGGAATGCCGAGCAGCTTCGCTTTCCGCTCCAGATAACGGACGAAGATATCTTTACCGCCCTCGATGACGCCCCACATCGCATCGAGCGTTTCCTTCGTCATCCGGTTGATCGCAAGCGGCTCCTTGTGAATGTCCTCCCAGCCTCGGCGCTCGTACAGCTTCAGCCGGAACCCGCCCAAATGGTTCAGCGCGTCGGCGCAATAATCCGCATGCTCGGCCCACTGCTCCTCCCATGAACGGAACAGCTTCTGCCGCACCTTCCGGTCGGGGCTGTGCATCCGGTTGGCCGCCTGACCGGCCGACAGCTGAAGCACTTCGCCGTTCTCCTCATACGGAACGCGGAACTTGCTGACGGTCGTGTTATACGACTCGCCCCAGCCGTGATACCCGTCAACGGCCAAATCGTTGACAAGCGCCTCCTGCTCCGGCGGCAGCTTGTCGGCCGCAAGCAGCTTGCGCTCTACGAGCGGGTAACGGATTTCCGCCGTTTCCGGATGCGCCAGCAATGCCTGCCAGGCCTCCTCCCCTATACGCGTCAGCAGGTCGTCGAAATGCGTTTGCGCGGTGGCGTACTCCGCCCCAATCGCCTTCACTTTACCTGCCAGCATGACGGCCGTCTTATCGTTCTGGTTAGCGGCGGCCAAGCAGGCCGTGAACGAGTCCGCTTCGCGCAATGCGAGCGCCGCTTTCTGCAGCAGCGCAAGCGTCGGCAGCAGCGCCGTCGCTTCCTCGGCCGTGTTCGGCACGCGCAGCTCCTTCAGCGCGGTACGCAGCGCCGCGATATCCGTCTCCAGCTGACGCAGAAAGCGGGCAAACGCCTCCGATTGACTGCCTCCGGCAAAAAAACGCTCCAAATCCCAGGTTTGAGGCAAAGGACTTTGCATGAGTGAACACCGCACCTTCCAATAAGGGATATACTTCTTTTTCCATTAAACCATAATTTGACGTCCAGCCCAAATGGAGCTCTATTGTTCGGACGGGTGCGTCAAGAGGCGCAGGCCCCCGCCCTTCCGGGATGGTTTCTTGTTGAATGCAGGTCCTGGATATGTTTAAATGGAGACTATAGATGTACGAATGGGAGTTGATTTCGGAAGATGAGACCGCTGCAAATTTCTCCGGAAACGGCACAAAAGCTGGCCAAACAGTTGAACGTGCCGCTGGAGCACCTGATGCATATGCCGCAGCATATTTTGCTGCAAAAGCTGGCCGAGCTGGCCAAATCTGCGGAAGCGGATAGCAAAACCGGCACCGCCGCCGAAGCTCAAGAAAAGCCGAAATCGGAGTAACCGAAAACGATGATACCTTTCGAAAATACATGGCCTTACGACCGGTTCGGTCAGGACATCTACGTGCAAAACTGCCCGTTCTGCCAAGCGGAGAACGTCCTGCTGCCGCTTAAAGCGAGGGACATGCAGGAGCTTCAAGACCGCGTCAAGAAGCTGCTCGTATTCCCCTGCTGCCGCAATCGGCTGACACTCGTCGATGCCGATTCGGACTATTTGCTGGCGAGCCGGCCGCTTCGCCGCGGCGACCGCTCGAAATCGACATAACAGCAGACAAGCGGGCGCTAATTCCTGCAAATGGCATAACAAAACGCTTAAAGCAAATTCGTTTCCCGCCTCCCCGGCCCGGCAGCGAATTCCCTTTAAGCGTTTGTTTGTTAGTGCAGCTTACATACGGAGTCTATAATTCTTGGACATCTTCTTCCAGCTGAAGCTTTTGCTCCTGCATTTCCTCCCGTACGGCCTGCCACTGCTCCCGGCAAGCCCGAATCATGCCGGCATCCATAATCTGTTTGTCGTTCACGACGCGTGCGAACCACTTGACCGCTTGATTGAAATTTTTCAAGCGCCGATGCAGCTCTCCGATTAAATACATGAGCCTGGCGTTGTTCATCTCGGAAGCTTCCGTCTCAAACGTCCGGATATACTCCTCAAGCGCGTATTGAAGGAACCGTTTCTCCTGCTCCTCGTTTCCCTGATGCCGATACAACCAGGCAATATGGTGGAGCAATGAGGCGGTGACCCGCCCTTTTTCATTCACCGCCTGCGCGCATACGAGCGCCAGCTTAAAAGCATATAATGCATCATCCCATTGACGTTCGCCGCCGCAGTCTTTGTACGACCACTTGGCGCCGATCTTCTCCTTAAAAGCGTTCTTCTGCTGAAGCGTGAGGTGCTCCTTCGAATTTTCGGTGCCGGCGAAGCCGCAAAACGGACAAATCCGCACGACGTAATAATCGGGATTCAGATCTTTATAATGCAGGCAAAAGTCCGTGTCGGACTTGATCGACTTCTTGAAGCTCGGCCTTACCCGAGACGTTCTGAATTCCGCATCGCACTGGGGGCATTGGACTTTTGCTTGGAATAGAGGCTCCATCATTTCATACACTTCCTTTAATCGGCATATGACATTCAGCTGTTCACAAAATGATAGGCAGGCCCCTTCAGCCGTTCCAGCACGGCGCGCCGCAGCTGCGGCTCCATGCCGGTTTCTTCAAGCGCTAACGCCATGCAGCCGAGCCACGCTTCCGCTCGCTCTTCGGTAATGGGGAAAGGGAGGTGGCGGGCGCGCATCATCGGATGGCCGTATTGTTCCGAATACAGCGGCGGTCCGCCGAAAAATTGACTTAAAAATAAAGTTTGCCTCTCCATCACCGGCCTAATATTGTCAGGAAATAACGGGCCGATCAGCGGGTGGGCCTGAACCTTCGGATAGAAGGCTTCGACGATTCGGCGAATGCCTTCCACCCCGCCCATCGCTTCATATATCGTCATCGATTCTCGTTCATGCGTCAAAGCAATCAGCTCCTTAACCCTAAGATAATCGGCGGCACCGTCCTTGTCTTACAAAGGGGGCGCGATGTCAGTCAACAAAAAAAGATGCTAATGCATGCGCTTTAGCATCGTCATTCGAATCCTATCCCACTCGGCGCGTTGACCGGTAAACACAGCAACGGCCGTTTCAACTTAGGCGTCTTCTTCACCAGAGGTCATTAAGGTCTCCCTGATGACATATACAAATGCACATACGAGAATTCCAGCAATAACGCCCATCATAAGGATCACTCCCATTCTCATATTAGTACCATTGTACCATAAAAAAAATAAACAAACAGCATTTTTGAAAGCACTCTCTTTAATTTTTGCATGCCTATATCTTCCATTCAGGAGCATGTCTCCGGGAAGCTCGTCATATACCAGAATGACAGGCTCTTTGGAGAGGAAGTGACTTTTTTGCGCAAAACAAATCCCGGTCTGCAGCTCGCCGCACTCGCCGCCGTCCTGTTAGCCTGTATGATGCTGATCTTTCCGGAACCGTCTTTTCGGGCGTCCATCAAGGGCATTGCCATCTGGTGGGATGTGCTCTTTCCCGCACTGTTTCCGTTCTTCGTCATCTCCGAGATGATGCTCGGCATCGGCATTGTGCATTTCTTCGGGACGCTGCTCGATCCGATGATGCGACCGCTATTTCGCGTGCCCGGGATCGGGGGCTTCGTGATGGCGATGGGTTTTGCCTCCGGGTATCCGATCGGCGCCCGGCTGACGAGCCAGCTGTGGGATCAGCGTATCGTTACCCGCGAGGAAGGCGAACGGCTTGTCGCGTTTACGACGTCGTCGGATCCGATCTTTCTGATCGGCGCCGTATCGGTCGGCTTCTTTCACAGCCCGTCGCTTGCCGGGCTGCTCGCCGCCGCCCATTACGGCTCAGCCGTTCTCGTCGGTTTGATGATGCGGTTTCATGGCAAGCCGAGGGAGGGTCATGGCGTTCAGACCCGGGAGGCAAAAGCCCCCAAGGTCAGTCGGATAGGTATATGGAAGCAATCGTTTCGGGCGATGCACACGGCCAGATTGCAGGACGGACGAACGCTTGGCGTCATGCTGACGCAAGCTTTATCCTCGGGTCTCCAATTATCGTTCGTCATCGGAGGCTTGGTCGTGTTTTTCTCCGTCGTCATGGAAGTACTGGCGTCCGCAGGCGTGATGTCGTTCATTTATACGGGGGTGCAAACCGTGCTGCAGGGCGCAGGCATTCCCTCCGTCTTGGCAGAAGCCGTCGTGAACGGATTTTTCGAGGTGACGCTAGGAGCCAAAGAGGCCGGCAGCGCAATCGGCATTCCGCCCATGTACAAAGCGGCGATTGCGGCCTGGGTGCTCTCGTGGGCAGGGCTGTCCGTTCATGCGCAAATCGTCAGCGTGCTTCACCGCACGCCGTTTCGCTACACGCCGTTCTTATTCGCGCGGTTCGTGCACGGCTTGCTGGCGGCCGCCCTGGTCCTGCTCCTCTGGGAGCCGCTGGCCGCCGTTCCCGCGACGTTCGAGCCGTCCGCTTACTCCACCGTAGACGTGACGCAGCCGCTCGCGACCTGGTTCCGGCATACGCTGCCGGCGGCGCTGACGGCTTTTACGGTTTCCCTTGTCATCATGCTGCTGCTGTCCGCCTGCTTCCTCTTCGCCCGAAGATGTATGAAGCGGATCCGAACTTAAGTTCATACGGTATATCCAAAATTTAGATTGAGGTGACCTGATGCATACGTTGTTCCGTGCACGTCAAATCCCGCTGCCTGCGGCCCTTGTCCGATTATCCGAGCTTGCTCACAACCTGTGGTACAGCTGGAACGACAGCGCCAAGTCGCTGTTTGCCGAGATCGATGCGACCTTGTGGGACCAGTGTCAGCACAACCCTGTGCGTCTGCTCATCGAGGCTCCGAACGAAAAGCTGGAACGGCTCGCCGGGAATGGCGATTTCCTAAGGCGCTACCAGGCGGTTATCCAGCAGTACGACGACTATATGGAGAGGCAGACCTGGTTCGAGCGGCAATACCCGCAGCACGTTCATCAAGCGGTCGCTTACTTCTCGGCGGAATTCGGCTTTCACGAATTGCTGCCGATCTACTCCGGGGGGCTCGGCGTGCTTGCCGGGGATCATTGCAAATCGGCAAGCGATTTGGGTGTGCCGCTCGTCGGCATCGGCCTGTTGTATAAGAAAGGTTATTTCAATCAAAAAATCGATAACCGGGGCGGACAACAAGCCGAGAACGTCGTCTACGACTTCATGAAGCTGCCGATCGGCCCGGCGTATGCGCTCGATTCCGAGTCCCCGCAGGAATGCGAGGAGCCGTCGTCATCCCCGGACGCTGCGACTGAAACGGCTCCCGAGGAGCTGTACATCACGGTACCGGTGGCGGATCGTACGGTGCGTCTAAAGGTTTGGCAAGTCCAGGTGGGCCGCATACCTGTCTATTTGCTCGACGCCGATCTGCCAGATAACAGTCCCTGGGACCGCGAGCTGACCGGACAGCTGTACGGCGGTAACCAGGATATCCGGATCGCGCAGGAGGTGCTCCTTGGCGTAGGCGGCATCCGGGCGCTGCGGGCGCTTGGAATCCCGACCGGGGCGTATCATATCAATGAAGGCCATGCGGCGTTCCTCTCTTTCGAACGGCTGCGGGAACAGTTGGATCAGGGGCTGCCCTTCCACGTGGCGCTCGAGGTCGTTCGCGCCGGCACCGTCTTCACTACGCATACGCCGGTGCCGGCCGGACACGACGCGTTCCCGCTTCCGATGTTCGACTACTATTTCAGCAAGCTGTTTGCGGACTATCCGGGCTTCCGGCACGATTTCACCCGTCTCGGATTCGACGAGCGCAAGCAGGCTTTCAATATGACGCATCTTGCGATGAACACCGCTGCGCTGCGCAATGGCGTCAGCAAGCTGCACGGGCATGTGTCCCGCGAGATGTTCCGGGAGTTCCACGGGGACATTGATGTGAATGAAGTGCCGATCGGGCACATTACGAATGGCGTGCATCTGAACACGTGGCTGGCTCCGGAGCTGAAGGCGCTGTTTAACCGCTTTTTACCCGGCGGCTGGCAGCAGCATCAGACCGACCCGGACATGTGGAGCTCGCTGCAGATCGTGCCCAGCGAGTCGCTCTGGAACATTCACAGCGGGTTGAAGAAGAGGCTGATCGGGCTGGCGCGCGACAACCTTCGCGAACAGCGCAGACGCAGCAGCCTACCCGCCGATAAGCTTGCGGAAGTGGACGGCTATTTGTCCGAGCAAGCGCTGACCGTCGGGTTCGCGCGCCGGTTTGCGACCTATAAACGGGCCCGTCTCCTGTTTAACGATTTGAACCGGTTGGACCGGCTCGTCAACAATCCCGAGCGCCCCTTGCAGTTCATATTCGCCGGGAAGGCGCATCCGGCCGATCAGCCCGGACAGGACATGATCCGGGACATTTATCAAGTGTCGCAGATGGATCGATTCCGCGGCAAAATCGTCATCCTGGAAAATTACGATATCAACCTCGCCCGCGTCCTTGTCCAGGGCGTCGACGTCTGGTTGAACAACCCGCGCCGCCCGTACGAAGCCAGCGGTACCAGCGGCCAGAAGGCAGCGATGAACGGCGTTCTCAATTTCAGCGTGCTGGACGGCTGGTGGGAGGAAGGTTACGACGGCGCCAACGGCTGGAGCATCCATTCCAATGACAAGTCGGACCCGGAGACGCAAGATCGGGAAAATACACAGTCGTTGTACCACGTCCTGGAGCATGAAATCGTGCCGCTTTATTACAGTCAGGGCGAGTTCCCGTCCCCGTGGGTTGATCGGATGAAGCATTCGATCCGCACCTTGTCGCCGGTCTACAATACGGACCGGATGGTGATGGATTATACGAACGGCACCTATGTTCCCTCGCTTGTGCGGACGCAGCGTTTCGTAAGCAACCATTACGAGGAGGCGACAAAGGTCGCCGACTATAAGAAGTTTGTGCGGAGCAATTGGCAGCACGTCCGCGTGCTCGAGGTTAACGACGGCCTTACGACCGGCAGGCAGCCCGTCCCGGGCATGGCGCCGACAAAGGAAGCCACCGCCACGGTGCACTTCGGGCCGATGTGGTACCGCGACACGGCCGTAGAGCTCGTCTATTACGAAGAACAGCCCGATGGCTGGCGGCAGGTCGTCGTCGTCATGGAGCCGACCCGTCATCTTAACGAGAACACGATCGTTTACCGTGCGGTCATTCCGTCGCATCTCCGCCACGGCTCGCACTTTTCCGTACGCGTTCATCCGGTAAGCGCCAATTTCACCCACCGCTTCGAGCTGCCCTTGGTCAAAGCGTATTAGCCGATAGGAAGCCGTCCTGTTATCCCGGGGCGGCTTCTTCTTGCTGCGCGTTTCTGTCAGGATTGCAACTTTGCGGCGGCAACATCCGTATGTAAAACCGAAGGATACGATTTCCAGCGATTGGGGCGATACGATGAAAAGCATAAAACCGGGACGCGGCCCTTCCGCGATGGGAGCAGCCGGCAGCTTGTTTGCCGTTATCTTCGGTATATTCTGGACGATTATGGCGTTCTCGATCACTCGCGATGCGCCGTTTCCGCTTGTCGGTATCGTCTTTCCGCTGTTCGGGTTCGTCTTTATCGGATTCGGCATCGTGCAAGCCGTCTACCACTTCAAGAACGCGACCGGCCGCAATCGCATGTCGACTTTTGACATCGTCGATGCCGACCGCGAGCCCGATCCGCTGGATCGGTTCGCGGGACGCCCCCCACGGGCGTCAAGGGGAAATGAATCAGCGGATCGAAGCGCAGACAGCGGAGGCAAAAGCTTCTGCCCGTATTGCGGCGATAAAATCGAAGCCAGCTATCGTTATTGCCCGAAGTGCGGCGAATCGGTTTAAAAGGAGTGGCTGCAGCGCCGGGCCGTTCCCGGCATGCCGCCCCTTTTGACGGGGGCGGCATTGTATTATTTGACAAGATTGATTATGATGGATGGAGCTATGCTTACGATGCGGCTTTATGACGAAAGCCTTGCTTATGCTTACGAAGTGGCTTTCTAACGAAAGCCTTGCTTATGCTTACGAAGTGGCTTTCTAACGAAAGCCTTGCTTATGCTTACGAAGTGGCTTTCTAACGAAAGCCTTGAGGAGGACAACCAGTTGAAATACAATGTGGTTCACCGCGGCGACGAAGTCTCGATCCAATTGATGAATACGTTCCACGATCTCATACAGCGGAACGGATTGGTTCACGAGGAAACGAATCCGGATATCGTCCTCTCGATCGGCGGAGACGGCACGCTGCTTCACGCCTTCCATCGGTACAAAGAACAGCTCGATCATATCGCGTTTGTCGGTATACATACGGGGCGTCTCGGATTTTTCGCCGATTGGAAGCCGGACGAGGTCGAACTGCTTGCGCAGTTGATGGGAGAAAGCGCCCGGCAGAACGATTTGAGGGTGGTCAAATACCCGCTGGTGGAAATTCAAATCACGACACAGCAGGGCATTGAGACCGAGCTGGCGCTGAACGAATTTACGTTGAAGGGCGTCGATGCCACCTTGGTGGCCGAGCTGCACATCAACGACGAGCTGCTCGAAACGTTCCGCGGCGACGGCATCTGCATCTCGACTCCGTCGGGCAGCACCGCTTACAATAAAAGTCTCGGGGGCGCCATCATCCATCCGTCGCTCGACACGATTCAGATCGCGGAAATCGCCTCCATCAACAACCGTGTCTTCCGGACGCTCGGCTCGCCGATCCTGCTGCCGAAGCATCACCATTGCGACATTTATCCCCGCCCCCGGCAAAATATTGTGCTCTCGCTCGATCATGTATACATGCAGCGCAATGATATTGTGTCGATCCGAAGCATGGTAGCCGCCGGAAAAAAAGTAAAGTTCGCCCGCTTCCGCCCGTTCCCGTTCTGGAGCCGCGTTCGTGAGGCGTTTATCGGATACGACATGATCTAAATCATGCAAGAAGCCCCGCCGATTGGCGGGGCTTCTTGCATGATTTTCAGCCTACACGCGGGACGATTCCGGCTTCGGCTTCTGGCTGTGATGGCCGTGATTGCGGTTCGACTTGTTACCTTGACCCTGGTTACCTTGACCCTGGTTACCTTGACCCTGGCCCTGGTTGTTGCCGCCTTGCGCACGTCCCCCTTGCTCGTTGCGGTCCTGACGGTCGCTGCGATCAGGTCGATCGTTACGGTCATTGCGCGGCGAGCCTTGCGCGTTCGGGCCTTTCGACGCCCCCGGCTTGCCGTCTTTCCCGCGGAAATGAGAACCGCTTTGCGGCTTAGAAGTTCCTTGATGCGAACCGCCTTGCTTGCCGGACGATTCCTGCTGCTGTCCTCGGCCGTGATTGCGGCCGCCGCCTGGAGAGGACGAACGCGCATGCTCCTGCTTCGTCTCGGCGCGGGCAGCGTGCGTGTTATGCCGCGTCGGCGCTTGCTCCCTGCGCTCCTGCCCGGCCGGAACAGACTGCTGCTCGCCGGCGTCCTGTGCCGGTTCCCCTTCCTCTTGCGCCGCCCCTTCTTCATCGCCGCCTTGCTCCGACGGAGGGATTTCCCGGGTTCCGGTTTTCTCAAGGATGAAATAAGCGCAGCCAAAGTTGCAATATTCGTTTAAGTAATCTTCAATCGTGGAGATGACCGTGTCCTTCGTCGCTTTCGGATGGTTGTCTTTGAAAAAACCACGCAGCCGAAGCTGGCTGTATCCCCAGTCCCCGACAATGTAATCGTACCGGTCCAGCACTTCGCTATACCGCTCGCGGAACGCCTCGGGACGCCAGCCGTTCTTATGATCGACGAACACTTCATAGGTTTTGTTGGAAATTTGGATCACGGAGCGTGCCTCCTTAAGGTTACGACTGCTGGGCTGATTTGACCTGATCATGGGCGTGATATGAACTGCGTACAAGCGGGCCGGACTCCACATGGCTGAATCCGCGCTTCATGCCTTCCGCCTTCAACTCGGCGAATTGCTCGGGCGTGTAATAGGTCGTCACGGGCAAATGCTGCGGGCTCGGCTGCAAATATTGGCCGATGGTCATGATGTCGCAATTGATGGCGCGCAAATCGTCCATCGTCCGCAGGATCTCGTCCCACGTTTCACCGACGCCCAGCATAATGCTCGACTTGGTCGGGATGTCCGGCGCGATTCGCTTCGACCGTTCCAGCAGCTCGAGCGAGCGGCCGTATTTTGCCTTCGCTCTTACTTTATCGGACAACCGCTCCACCGTCTCCACGTTATGATTCAAAATGTTCGGTTTCGCTTCAAGTACCGTCCGCAGCGCTTCCTCATCCCCCTGAAAATCCGGGATCAGCACTTCGACGCCGGATAACGGCAGACGCGCGCGCAGCGCTCGAATCGTTGCGGCGAAGATGGAGGCTCCGCCGTCCTTCAAGTCGTCTCTTGCAACGGATGTCACTACGACGTGGCGAAGGCCCATTTGCTCGGCAGCCTCGGCTACCCGTTCCGGCTCCTGCAAGTCCAGCTCGGTCGGCAAGCCTGTTTTGACGGCGCAAAATCGGCAAGCCCGCGTACAAATGTCCCCCAGGATCATAAACGTCGCCGTCCGGTTCGCCCAGCATTCGTGAATATTTGGACATTTGGCTTCTTCGCATACGGTGTGGAGCGTTTTGGTGCGCATCATATTTTTCAGTTCTTTATAAGAATCGCCGTTGGCTAATTTAATTTTTAACCATTCCGGTTTTCGCTCAATCGACGGTGTCGCCATCGTTATCCCTACTTTCCTCTGCTGGAATCCGAACATTGCTAATAATGTTTATTGAAGTTATTATATCATGAATGGCGCAACAATCCATCCCGCGAATTTCGTTCGATTTCGAAATATGCTACACTAAGATGAGTGTTTCCCGGGGAGGATTTGTTCGTATGATGAACATGGATCATATATTGAAGCTGGTTCAGTCCGGCGATCTGGACGTCGCGGAAGCGAAACGGCTGCTAGAGGAAGAACGCGAGCAGCCTTCGGCGGAGCGGCCGGCGGGCGCAGCAGCAGCGCATGCCGGCCGACAGACGGACGCGCGCGAAGCGGTCTTGGGGCAAGCGCCGGGAGTTCCCGGTATCGACGATACGCTAGGCTACGCGCAGCTTGATTTGCACCGGGCTGAACGGACGGGGTTTCCCGAGGTCATTTACGGTGAAGGCAAGTCCGCGGAGCAGATTGCAGCCATTATGGAGCGGCTGTCCGCGCATAGCGATCGGGTGCTCGCCACCCGCGTTAGCGCAGACAAAGCAGCCGCCGTGCTGGAGCGGTTCCCGGGCGCGGTCTACCGCGCCGAAGCGCGCGCCTTAACGTGGCTGCGCGGCGGACAAACGCCGGACGCTTCCGGCACGGCGCCTTACATCGCGGTTGTCTGCGCAGGAACGAGCGACGTGCCTGTCGCCGAAGAAGCTGCCGTGACCGCCGAATGCTTCGGCACCCGCGTGGAGCGCGTCTACGATGTCGGGGTTGCCGGCATTCACCGGCTATTCCGCCGGCTCCCGCTTATTCGAGGGGCCGACGCTGTCGTCGTCGTCGCCGGGATGGAAGGCGCGCTGGCCAGCGTGCTCGGCGGTCTTGTCGCCGTGCCGGTCATCGCCGTGCCGACAAGCATCGGCTACGGCGCCAGCTTCCAAGGCGTGGCCGCTCTGCTTTCCATGCTGAACGCCTGCGCGCCCGGCATCTCGGTCGTGAATATCGACAACGGATTTGGCGCCGGTTACAACGCAGCCTTGATCATAAAGAACCAGACAAAGAGGGATGACCGATGAAAATTTTATACTTGGACTGCTTCTCCGGCATCAGCGGCGATATGACGTTAGGAGCCTTGGTCGACGCCGGGGCGGATCGCCATTATATTGAAGAAGAATTGCGCAAAATTCAAGTGGAGCCATTTACGCTCGAATGGAAGCGGGTGAACAAACGCGGCATCTCCGCACTAAAGCTGGACGTGCTGCTCGATCCGCATACGCCTCCCAAGCATCATCGCCATTATTCTGAAATCGTAAGCATCATCGAACAAGCCGGGTTTTCGGAGCGAACGGTCAAGCTGAGCCTTGCCATCTTCGAGAAAATCGCCATCGCCGAGGCCAAAATTCACGATATTCCGATCGATCGCGTGCATTTTCACGAAGTGGGCGCCATCGATTCCATCGCCGATGTTGTTGGCGTAGCGCTGGCTGTCGACTCGCTCGGCATCGAGAAAATATTGTCTTCCGCCGTTCCGCTTGGCTCTGGCACGGTCCATTGCGATCACGGCATTTATCCCGTGCCCGCTCCCGCCACTCTCGAAATGATGCGCGGGCTGCCGATCGCGCCGACCGCCTATTCGCTCGAAATGACGACGCCGACCGGCGCCGGTATTATCGCCGGAGTGGTGGACGAATTCGCCAAAGGACTTCCGCCGATGATCGTGGAATCGATCGGTTACGGCGCGGGCACCCGCGACTTGCCGAATCAGCCGAACGTACTGCGTGCGGTCGTCGGACAAGCGGACCCTTACCTGAACAAGTGGCGCGTGCACCACGATGAGATCCATCACGAGCACGGGCATAACCACCATCATCACGAGCACCACCATCAGCATGATCATGACCACGGGCATCACCGCCATAGTCATGACGATCATCACCATCATCATGAGCATCATCAGCATGATCATGACGGACACAACGCCAAACACGAGCACGAGCATGATCATCATCACCATCACGAGCATCATCAAGAACAGGTGCGCATGCACCTGCACCGGGACCATCCCCAAGACCCCCCTCAAAAATTGCACGAGAGCGGCTCTGTTCTTGGCGCAGCCCGGGCGGGCAATGGGGTGAACGGAGATTCCACGCAGCGCCTGAATTCTCACCAGCATTAGTGGGCCAAGGCTCTGAAGTCTGATCCGGCCGATTGCGGGAAAGATAAGGGGCAAGGCGTCCGCGCCTAAAACAAAAACGAACAGGCTGCCTCAGCCTGTTCGTTTTTGTTCCACTTCCTCCTTCGTTCCCGTCAGGGAACCGAGAGCGGATTCGCTATCCCCTAACTTATGGGAAAAGCTTCAAGCTTATTCTCCGTACGTTTCCAGAAACAAACGGCGCACCTCGTCATACACCTGCTTTAGCGGCACCTGATGCTTCCTCGCCGCCTGCTCGCACTCCTTGAATTCTGGGGCGAACTGCACCATCTTACCCTGATGAAAGCCGGCCTTCACCTGCACCGTCCCCCACCGCGTATCCACGGCGATAAACTCGCGGCCGAGCCTATGACAGCTGGCCCGCATATATCGAAGCCCGAGCGTCGTCGTCTCGGCGAAAATAATGGCTTCCATGTCTCCAGTTTTGCATTCATCCACGAAAACGTTCAGCATCACGCCGGGACGTCCCTTTTTCATAATAATCGGAATCCAGTAAACGTCGTTAGCTCCCGCTTCCAGCAGCAAGTCGGTAATGTAGGAGCACCACTCCGGGTTCATATCGTCCAAATTCGCCTGCAGCAGCAGCATCCCGTCGTCCACATGCTCGTCCCGGTGATTAAAAGACATATGCGCATCCCTCCCATAGCATCATATCAAACTTATTGCGGGATAAAAAGACAATACGCGGCACAAGCTAACGTTATTGAAGCGAGCGTAGAGCTTCACCGTACGTGATTAGGAGGTAGCTATTTTAATGGCAGCATCTTTAACGCGGAACTTCTCAATGTGGATGTGCAGCACCTTACTCGCAACTGCGGTATGGAATTTCGATCCGGGCTCATCTGCGCATGCAGCGGCTCCTCCGGCTACCAATACAGCCAAAAACAAAGCTGGGGCGAATATGAAGGCCGTATTTGCAGAGCGAAAAGACCTTTTTGACAAAACAAGCGCGTTGACTGGAATCCCCTGGTATTACCTGGCTGCTGTGGATCAATACGAACGAACGATCAATCTTGCCAAAAAAAGACCGGCCCCGGACGGAACGGTCGCGATTTATTTTACGGATTTGCAGTGGGGCGGCATGCTGAATCCCGATCACGAAGACCGGAACCCGCAGAGCATTATCTTGTTCGGAGGCATGGGCAAAGACGGTTCCGGGGATAACCTCGCCGACCGTTCGAACGATCTGGACCGGCTGCATGCCATGGCAACCTTCTTATTAAAGCGCGGCAGCTCGGATGAAGACCTGCGCATCGGCTTGTGGGATTATTATCAGAACTCGCGCAGTGTACAGCGGATCCAGCAATTTGCCCGGATTTACGCCAAATTCGATACGTTGGACCTGCACGAACATTGCTTCGTCATGCCGCTCAGCAGCGATTATGCGTACCGCAGCACCTGGGGAGCGAGCCGCGGCTGGGGCGGGTACAGGATCCACGAAGGGACCGATTTGTTCGCGGGTTACGGCGTACCTGTGCGAAGCGCCACCTACGGCATCGTCGAAGTGATGGGCTGGAATCCGTACGGCGGCTGGCGGATCGGTATTCGTGATTTAAATAATGTATATCATTACTTCGCCCATTTGTCCGGGTTTAACAAAAAAGAAGTGAAGGAAGGGGAAGTCGTGAAACCCGGACAAGTCATTGGCTGGGTCGGCAGCTCCGGCTACGGCAAGCCCGGCACCTCCGGAAAATTCCCTCCCCATCTGCACTACGGGTTGTATCGGGATAACGGACTGACGGACTGGTCGTTCGACCCGTATCCCTATTTGCGGAAGTGGGAACGCGAAGAGCGTCTGCGCCGCAAGAAGTAAGCCGTTCCGTCCGCGTAAAGAATCGAAAGACTGCAACCGAACCCGGGCCGGACAAGACAAAGCAAAGAACCTTCATAACCACGGTCAACGTGGAGATGAAGGTTCTTTGGCATGGGACTTCGAAATTCCAAAACCGGTTTTGCGCACAGCCCCTTCACTCGCTCTTCTCCGGACGGTTATCCCTCCGCCGCGGCCTCTTCCTTTGATGGCATCCCCTTGCCCGGCTGCATGTTCAACTCCGGCAACGCGACGCCGGGCGGCATCGGGTTGGTCTGTCCGAGCGGGTTGCCTTTGCCGTCGAAATAATACGTCGGCACATCGCCGACGACAAGCGAATACGAGACCGGCAGCTCCGTCTCCACCACCTCCGTTTGCGAATCGAACGGGATGATGACGGTTACCTCCACGCGGACTTTAATGTACACTTCCACTAAGATCATGTTGATCCCGGCGTTCTGGTAGCGGGTGTTCAAGTCTACCTTCGCCGCAGCCGCCGGTACGAGTCTAATCGGAATTTCCGGCCCGAAGGAAGCGAGAATCGGGCTTTTCATCGCCTGCCCGAGCGGAATGTGATCCGGCAGCTCCCCGATTTCGTCCAACCGCTTCTGTACGATTTGAATCGTGTCCGCTGATATTCTCATATGCTCGGCGTAGTTCAGCATAAAACCTGTAATTTTACCGTTCCGGTCCGTCTTCCAATCGATTAGTTTCTCGAAGTTCGTATTTTGCGCGATGCGGTCCGATATGGCTGCATTAATCGATTCGGTAGCCACCTGCTTCATGCGCACCGTAGCCAAATGCACGAGCGGAGGCACCAGGCTTCGATCGATGTACATATAAAATTGAATCATGAGCAGGAGCAGCACGACACTAACGATTGCGATATGACGCCGCAGCTTGCTCTTGCCCGAGGGACCGCTTCTCCATCTGCGCCTCAACAGCACCGGGGTTCCCCCTTTCCCGGCCGCGGACGGCCTATGCTTCTACCAGCATATGCGGCCAGGCCGTAAAAAAGAAGAGCCCGCCTTCGGCGGGCTTACTCGTGCTTCATGTGCTGCAGCATCTGGACAAAAATTTGTTCGATATGCTCGTCGTCGAGCGAATAAAACACCGTCTTGCCGACCTTGCGGCGCTTGACGATTCGCAAATTGCGCAAATACCTGAGCTGATGGGAGACAGCCGATTGCCCCATCTCCAGCACAAGCGTCAAATCATGGACGCAGAGTTCCTGCTGCAGCAGCGTATGAATGATTTTGACCCGGGTCGGGTCCCCCAGCGCCTTGAAAATATCCGCCAGCCCCGCCGCCGTCGATTCGGAGATGAGCTGCTGCTTCAGCTCGGCGATATGCAATGTTCCCTCGCATGTCTCATCGCACTGGTCCTGCAGCTTGTTTATCACGGGTATCACCGCCCTTTTCCGCACAGTACAAGCTTCCGCTTGATTTCCATTATAGCAGAAAACGGCGCAAACCGATCAAGCTCGCTCTGCTTACGGTACGTTTATCGTGAACGGCACCGTGAATACGCGCCCTTCGTGCTGGAACTGGCCCCAAATTTTATACAAACCCGCCTTCGGGAACGTCGTAGCGAAAGCCGCATTCGGCCCCTTCGCACTTTCATCCAGCGGATGATTGTGAAGGTACTGCTCAGCGTCGCCGCTAATGACGACAACGTGACCGACAGCGCCAAGGTACGGCTGCAAGTTCGTAATCGGAGCCTTGGACTGGGCGTCCTTGATCGTAAACGTCATCGTCGTCTCTTGCCCGGCCTTCAGCTTGTCGAAGGTCAGCGCCACTTCCTTGCCGTCCACGGTCTTGACCAGGCTCGCATCAGGCTGCAGCGCCGACGGCGATCCCGCTCCGCTGCCTGCGGCAACCCAATGGGTCTCGGTCCGTGCAGTCCCTCCCGCCGGAATAAAGTCCGCGATCAGCTTGTATTCGCCGTCCGTAGGAAATGGGACGTCCGCTTGGAACAAACCGTTCTGCCTGTAATCCGGATGCAGATGTGCAAAGTGAGACAAGTCCTTGCTGACGACGATCAGATGCATGAGCTTCTCATGGTTGACATCGAACTTCTCGACGGGCTTGCCGTCCGCATCACGAATTTGTACCGTAACCTGCGCCGTCTCGCCTGCCGCGGGCTTTTCCTTCGACAGCTTCCATTCCGCCTGCAACGCAGCGGAGCTCTCTGAGCTGCCGCCGCTCGCATGGCTATCGTGCCCTGCGTGCCCGCCGCCGGTTGTCGGCTCCGCTTGTCCGCCGTGATCAGCCGCCGTCTGCTTGCCTCCAGTCCCGCAGCCCGCAAGAAGCAAAACGGTCACGAGAGCCGCCGCGATAAAAATCGTACGTGGTTTGGTTTTCATCATCGTTCACCTCAAGCCAATAATACCATACCCCCATATGGTATTCAAACTATCCGCCAGTCCTCCTCCGATGAAGCGGAAACGGAAAAGCCGCCGCGGCCTCGGGTATGACGGCGGTAAACGAATACCGGTACGGCAAGCGAGGCGATCGCGGCGGCGGTGTTTGTTGGAATACATGGTCTTTATCAGCGAGGTTGACATTATTGCCGGGCGGTCGGACGCACGGAGCGGACATGCAAGCGGCACCGGCGTTAACAGCCCCAGGCTCGCCGCAGCTTTAGACGAACTCTTGAATGGCCGCCAAAATAAGCCCGATGAAGAACCCGCAAATCGCCCCGTTCACGCGAATCCACTGCAAATCTTGTCCGATCTTGTCTTCCATCATTTCGATCAGGGACGCGTTATCGAAGCGGTCGACGTTCTCCTTGATCAGCTTCCCGATTTGGTGGTGATTTTCGCCGATCCACTGAGTCAGTCCCGAGCGGATGAATTGCTCCATGGTCTGCATGCTGTCCGAATCCGCTTTAAGGTTGTGGATCGCACGGATTAAATACGGAATCAAGTATTCGTCCGCAAACCGTTCTTCGCGGATAAAAACTGCGAGACGTCCGCGGATATCGCCGAGCGCCTGCGCCGCCTTATCGGTTAAATCCAGGCTGCCGAGCAGCTCGGTCTTCCACGCCTCAAGCGCTTCGCGCTGCTCCTCGCTCTTACCGAACGACTGGGCATAGGCGCGCAGCTCGCCCACGATCCACCGGCGGTTCGAATCCTGCCCGTTCTTCAACCGGACGATTTCCCTCAGCAGCTGTTCCTGAATGATCCCTCCCAGCTTCTCCTCGCTGACAAACCCCGCGAATGCGTTCATCGCGAACGACATAAAGCCTCCCGTGTTCATCTGCGAAACGGCGTTCACGGCAAGCGCGCCCAGCCGGTCTCGCGTGTCCGTCCGGCTGATCAGATCGTATACGACATCAAGCAGCCCATTCACCGCTTTCTCGTCGTATTGCCGCTCGATGGCATAGCTTACGCCGGTTTGCAGCAGCTCCGGCACGTTCAACGAGCCGGCCTGCCGCCTGATTTCCCGATCCGCCAAACGAGCCGCTTCGTCCCACGGAATTTGCTCCAGCACAGTCTCGATCAAGCGGATCAGCGCCGCTTTCGCTTCCGTCGTGCCGAGCTTCCGCTCGATCAGCTCGAGCAGCCGACGGCCGATCTGCAGCGATTCCAGCTTCCGGGTCAAGCTCTCCTTGCTGAGCAGCTCGTTCTCTACGATGGAAATCAGCGCCTGCGTCACACGCTCGCGATTTTTCGGAAGCAGCGCCGTATGCGGAATCGGGATACCGAGCGGATGCCGGAACAATGCCGTGACGGCGAACCAATCAGCCAGTCCTCCAACCAGGCCCGCTTCGAATCCGCTCTGTATGAACCGCACCCAGGCAATCGAATCCCACGGAATCGTGGCTACAAAACCGATGAACATAACAATCAATGAGACCCCTGCGGTATATTTGGCCTTTCCCCTCATGACAATGGTCAACTCCTTCCCTTCAACTCGGGTGACATAAATTTGTCTAGAGTATAGCATTTCATGTCGAGAATTGCCAAACGCACGCTCTTCCGGCCACTGCCTCAGGCGGTATGCCAACGGCCGTGGCTTTCGTCCGTCCGTTTCATCCTATGCGCAGCTTAACGCAGCGTCTTGAGCAGACGTTTCGCTTCGCCGCCCGGCGTTTGGATGACTTCGTACACGTTCACGGTTACCGGGAACTCAAGCTGCTCGCTCTTGATGTTGGCGAACGTCAAGGTTTGTCTGCCGCTTACCAGCTTGTTCGTGCCTGTGAACACGCCGTCCGTAGAGCCCAGAATGCGACCCAGCGTATCGACGACCTCAAACCGCAGCTTCGAAGAATTGGCGTCGGCGACCACGTCCTCCGCTTGCGCGATATCGAGATCAAGCAGCACTTTATACGTGTACGCAATCGTCTGTGTGCCTGTCGTCGCAGCGGAGATCGTGTAGTAGTTCAGCTTAACGTCGAACGGATACAGGTCGAGACGCTCTTCGGTCGTCTCCTGCTGTACCGACGTCGCTAACGAAGCCGCTGTGCTTACGTACGGCGAAGCGGGTTGCGCATCGAGCAGCTTCAGCGTCAGTGCGTCACCTTTCTCCGACTGCGGCACGTTAAACGAGTAGCTGATCACGTAGCTCAGACCCGGATTAAGCGTCTCTGCAACATTGGCTTGCCTCGATCCGGCATAAGTTGCGCCCGTGCCGCTCACGAGCTGCGTCTGGAACGCCGGCAGCGCCGTCGGTATACTGCCCTTGTTCGTAATCTTGAACTTGCCGACAACCGTCTGGTAGCCTTCGTCGGGATTTTCGTGCAAATGCAGCTCCATCAGCGATACTTCCGTTTGCGCATCGACGACCTTCGTCAGCGGATCGAAGGCAATCGGGGTTCCGAGCGTATAAGCGTCAGGAAGACGATCAGCCTGCCCGCCGTCCGGCAATGCCAGCTTCAGCCGCCCTGTATCGATGGCAACCTGCGTCGCCGGGTTACCCGCTTGCGTAAACGTATCCGTCGTCATGACGAACAATTCCGTCAGTGCGGAGCCGTTCTCGTACGGAATCGCGATATGTACGTACGCCTTCGCGCCGGCTTCCACAACGACGGGCTGCTTGTCCGTGAAAGCGCCCGTATACGTCTTTGCGGCCGCGCGGCCGTCGATACGGAAGCTCGGCACCGTCTCTTTGCCGACGCCCGGGTTCTCAACCAGCAAAGTGACGACATCTGCGGTCCCCTGGGCCGTGCTTTGCTTGGACAAGCCGACCGGCGTATACACCAGCTCCGAGTTTAAACCGGGGATGCGGAAGGTTGTCCCCCAGGCGAGCGATTCGCGCTGCCGCCCGTTCTCCGAGCCCGCCCCGTACCATACCTGGTCTGCGGCCGGCAGCGTCAGCAGCGTCGTTTCCTGCTTCGGATACGTGTATTCGTTCACATTTACCAAAGACAGCTCGGCAGGCTTGAACTCGGCCTTGCTGTCGACGGTAGCCATATAGACGAGCTCGCCGATCTCCTTCGGCTGCAGCGCCGTTTTGTTCGTGGCGCTGGGCTTTAGCGTATACGTCAAGCCGTCCGCTTGACGTATGCGAAGCTCATGCTCGGGCACACGGTTTTGGACGGTTCCGCCATTATATAGCCGGACGACGGCCGCCAGCTGCAAGCCTTGCGCCGTCGATTCGACGGAGACGCCTTTCAATGCGGCGCGGATGTCGCTCGTCAAGCCGTAATTAACGGAAGGAGCGGATACGACGGAAGTCTGCGCGTCTGCGGCCAGCGCGGGAACGCTGGCTTGCACCAGGATCGCGGCAAGCGCCGCGGCGGTTATGCCGGTTTTCCAAGGGGTTCTTTTTCTCATACTAGATTTCTCTCCTCGCTTTATGATTTGGAAGTGTCGGCCTGTTGTCCGTCCTTCAACGTGTGTTGTCCTGTGACGACCAGCTGATCGCCTTCTTTCACGCCTTCCAGCACCTCTTGATAGGAGCCGTTAATGCGGCCGAGCTTGACCTGGCGCTTCTGGTATTGATCGCCTTGCTGTACAAATACGTACGTCGCGGACTCTTCGCGCACGATGCTTAAGGTCGGAACGGCAACGACTTGCTGCTCGGCATCCGATGTCAGCTGAACCATGACGCGGGCGCCTGGCTGGAGCGCGCCGTCTGCGTTCGGCACCTCGAGTTCCAGCGTGAACGTCTTGTTCTGGGCGCTCATGACCGGCGCCAGGTAGCTGATGGCGGCGGTCCCTTTTTTGTCCGGAGCGTCCGGGCTGTAATACGTAAGCTGCTGCTTGTTTTTCACCAGCTGGTAATTCGTTTCCGACAGCTCGGTTTTGATTTTGACCGGATCGATCTGCTGCACTTGGCCGACCTTGCCCCCATTCATCGAAACCGTCTGTCCCGCCACGACGTTAAAATCGGTCAGGAGCCCTCTCGCCGGCGCCTTCACGCTGTAATTGTCCAAATTCCGCGTCGCGTCTTCCAGGGAAATACGCGCCGATTCCGCCTGCGTCTCGATCGAAGCGATCGTATTGGAATTGTCGTTCGCCGCCAGCTTGCTCCGTGCCGACTCCAAGCTCATCCGCGCGTTATCCACCTGCTGCTTGGACTGATCAACCTGGTGCTGCGTCACTTTCCCGGCGTCGAAATCGTTGCGCATTTTATTGTAATCCTGCTCCGCATTGTTCAGCGCCACTTCCGCCCGCGTCACCGCATCGGCCAAATCCTTGCGGTTGTTGACCCGGTCGTCCTTCGCCTTCTGCAGCGATTCCAGCGCGCTGCTGAGCGCCAGCTCGCTCTTCCGCTTCGCCGACTCCGCATCGCGGCTGTCGATCCGAAACAGCACATCGCCCTTCTCCACGAACTCGCCGCGCTTGCGCAGCACTTCCAGCACCTCGCCGCTTGCCTTCGGCAGGATATCCAACACGTTCAGCGCCACAACGTCAGCGACTTGCTCGACAGGTTGTCCGATGTCGTGTTTCACGACCGCCTCCGTTCGGACCGCCCGTACCTGGAGCTGCGCTTCCGCCGCACCCGCTCCTTGCCCCGGAACGGAGCAGCCGACCGCCGTAACGGCAATCGCCGCTGCAACGACCAGCACGCCGACGGAGCGACTTTTCAACGCTCTATTGTTGTCCGCACTAACCTTTCTCATCTCTTGGCCTCCTCAACCTTCTCTATCTCTATGTCTGTTCGATCGATGCCTGACTCTACATCTCGAGCGCTTTCGCCGGAGGCTCCTGGACCTTCTTCGTACGGTTGAACCTGCGCGATACCCGGTTCTTGAGCCCTTCGATCATTTCATACACAACCGGCACGACGACCAGCGTCAAAATCGTTGAAGTCGTTAAGCCCCCAATCACGACGACGCCAAGCCCCTTGCCGATCAAAGCCCCTTCGCCGGACAAGCCGAGCGCCAGCGGGATCAAGGCCATAATCGTCGCACCCGCCGTCATGATGATCGGACGCAAGCGAACTTTCCCCGCTTCAAGCAGCGCCTGCCGCACCGTATACCCTTCCTCGCGCAATTGCTGCGCCCGGTCGATCAGCACGATCGCGTTCGTGACCACAATTCCGATCAGCATCATAAAGCCGATCATCGACGTAACGTTCAGCGCTTCGCCCGTCAGCACAAGTCCGAGCAGGCCGCCGATCGCCGCAAGCGGCAGCGAGAACAGGATCGCGAACGGCGCACCTGCGTTCCCGAAGGCGAGCACCATGATCAGGTACACGACGCAAACGGCTACACCCATGGCCATAAACAGCTGCGAGAAGCTTTCGTTAATGTCGGCCGAAACTCCTTTTACTTCGCGGGATACCCCGTCAGGCAGCTCAAGCGCGTTCAGCGCCGTGGTCACTTGTTGGCTGACGCCGTTTTTGTTGTCGGCATTAATTTTGGCCGTCACCTTCACGAGCTGCTGCTGATCTTCGCGTGTGAGCGCCGCCGCCGATTGAATCTCGCTGACTTTGGCGATTTCCTTCAAATAGACGGTGGTTCCGTTAACCCCGGTCAGCGGGAGGTTGCCGAGCTTCTCAAGCGTATCTTTGTCGGATTTATCGAGCGAAACGGTCGTCGTGTACGTCTCGTTATCCAGCTTGAGGTCGCCAATGCTTTGCTTCTGAATCCAAGCGCGGGCGGTATCGCGCACACTTGCGGCCGTCAGACCGTAAGCTCTCGCCTTTTTCTGATCGACTGCGATTTCGACCTCGGTTTTCGCATCGCTCAGGTTGTCTTCGATTTCGCTCAATTCAGGGAACGTATGGAGCTTTTCCTTGACCAGCGCGGCTGCTTTCACCAGTTGGTCCTGATCTTCGCCCTTGAGCGAATACGAGAAGTCCGTGGTCGTTCCGCCGAAGTCGTTGCCGAGTGAACGCGGCTCAACCTCGGAGCCTTGCGGCAGCTCGGAGACAATGAAGACTTTCACCTGCTCCTTCACCTTGTCCGGATCAACATTCTCGTTCACTTCCAAATAAATTTGGGAAGCGTACGGGGTCCGTTCATCGTCGTTGCCGCTGTATCCGACAAGTCCCTCGACGAATTTGAAGACGGGTTCTCCGCGGCTGTCCTTCGTTTCCATCAGCATGTTCTCCAGCTCTCTGGTTTTCTCGTCGGTCGCCTCGAAGGACGTCTCATACGGAAACTTCAGAGAGAAGTACATCGTTCTCGAGGCCTCGCTACTGGGCAGGAACGACACGTTCAGCATCGGAATCGTAGCGGCCAGCGTAACGGCAAACAGCAAACCGGAGATGAGCAGCGTCTTGATCCGGTTCATAAGCGTCCACTTCAGCACGTTCTCATAGAACGAGGTGAAACGGCTTGGCTTCGTTTCGTCATGCGCCTTCACGTTTTTCGCGCCGCGCAGCACCAATATTTTCGCCAGCATCGGAATGACGGTTACGGCGACTACTAACGAGGCCAGGAGCGCGCAGGCCAGCGTGATGGCGAAAGGCCGGAAAACGGCACCCACAATTCCGCTTACCATCCCCATCGGCGCAAATACGCCGACGGTGGCGAGCGTTGAGGACGTAATAGCCATCGAAACCTGCTTCGTGGCAAGCGCAATGACGGATTCGTTCCGGGCCTGCGCCTTCTCCAGCGAGGCGTAAATGTTCTCGATGACGACGATCGCATCGTCTACGACCCGTCCGACGGCGATAAACATCCCGCCCAGCGTCATCGTGTTTAAGGTCAAATCGAACTGCCACATCAGCAGCAGCGTGATCAGGATCGATAGAGGAATGGACACCAGCACGATCAAGGTCATACGCACGTTGCGCAAAAACACGAGAATCATCAGCGAGGCAAGCAGAGCCCCGACGATGCCTTCCTTCAGCATGCCGTTGATCGAGTCCCTGATCTGATCCGCGCTGTCGTAGGTGCTCTTGAACACGACATTCGGCAGCGTCTGATGCCAGCTTTCGAGCTGGTTGTGGATGTCGTCCGAGAAATCGACCGCGTTGGCGCTGCCTGCCTTGTACAAGATGAGCCCAATCGCCGGCTTGCCGTCCAACCGTCCTTTGAAGTCGGACTCGGTAATCGCCTTGACTTTCGCCACTTGCGACAGCTTGACGATATCTCCCTTGCCGGTCACGATTTCGAGCTGCTCCAGCGCATACAAGGTGTCGATGTCGCCGGTCACGCGCGCCATCTTGTCGTTGCCGTTCAGCTTGACGCTGCCGATCGGACTTTTCGTTACGGCGGCGCTGATCGCATTGCTGACTTGCGAAGGCGACAAGCCGAAGGCCGCAAGCGCACCGGCATCGAGCTCGATATCCAAGCTCGTATCGCGAGCCCCGATGACGTCCATATGGTCGAGCCCTTTGATGCTTTCCAGCCCCGGCTCGATCGTATCCCGGTACACCTTGTCGAGCTCCGTCTGACTCATTCCGTTGTCTGCGTATACGACTAAGTAATTGGATGCCATGGAAGAGGCTCCAAAGGTGGAAGCCTTGGGCGTGCTCGCCGAAGCCGGCAGCCGCACTTCCGTAAGTAAGCTTTCGATGTCCTGCTTCTTCTTGTCGATATCGACGTCCTGCTTAAACATGATGATAATCATGGAGTTGTTGTCGCTCGACGTCGAGCTCATCGAGTCGATGTCCTCGACACCCGCGAGCTTTTCCTCGATCGGATCCGTGATTTCATCCATGACGTCCTTCGGCGCGCCCGCATATTGCGTCGTCACCACAACGACGGGGAACGAGATATCCGGCATGTTTTCCTTTTTCAGCTCGCCGGACGCATAGATCCCGCTGCCGAATAAGAGAAGCATGATGATAAACAAAGCGGAAACGTTTTTCATAGAAAATTGCGTGATTCGATTCATTCCTGCACTCCCCTCATTCCTTAACCTGAACGTTTCCTGTAAATTGGCGTCCTGCCTACTATACGAAGCGAATATGAACGCAGTATGAACGGAGGTACAATCAGAAACGCAAAAAAGACGTTTGCCCGAGGCGAGCCAAACGCTTCGCTTCAGACAACCGTCCTTGGTCCGGTTCAAACCGGCAGTTTACATGCTTTTGGAAGCTGCGGGCACGCTCGGCAACGTGACGATAAATGTGGCGCCCTGTCCCGGCTGGCTTTGGACTTCGACCGAGCCTTGGTGAAGCTCGACGATTTTACGCACGATCGACAGCCCCAGCCCGCTGCCGCCAAGCTCGCGCTGCCGGGCGCGGTCCGCTTTATAGAACCGTGTGAAAATAGGCTCCAGATCTTCTTCCTTAATCCCTATGCCCGTATCCGCTATCACGACCTTCACGCGATCGGTTAACGCCTCGAGCCTGATGGAAACCCGCCCTTCCCGGGGCGTAAATTTAACGGCGTTGCCGAATAAGTTGATCCACACCTGGTTCAGCTGATCGGGGTCCCCGGTAATTTTGACCCGCGGCAGTTCCAGCTCGAGCTCCAGCTCCTTCGCCGACCATTGCGGCTCCAGCGCCACGACGACCCGCCGCAGCTGCTCGTCCAAATCGAACGTGACCGGGTGAAACGGGTGGTGCTCCGACTCGAGGGACGCGAGCTTCAGCAAATTTTCGCTAAGCCGGGAAAGGCGCAACGACTCCGTCTCGATAATATCCAAATACTGGTTTCGTTCGTTGGCGGGCATGCCCGGATCGCGGATAAGCTTGGAAAAGCCGGAAATCGACGTCAGCGGGGACTGGATTTCGTGCGAAACGTTGGAGACAAAGTCCCGTCGCATCTGCTCAAGCTGCTTCAGCTCCTCGGCCATATCGCTGAAGCTGCGGGCCAGCTCGCCGAGCTCGTCCTTTCTTTTGCCCCAGTTTAAACGGATGTTAAAGTTTCCTTTCGCAATACGCCGGGTCGCCACCGTCATCAGCTTGAGCGGCTGAACCAAATACCGCGCGGCAATTAATATAAACAAGCTGCCGACCCCGAGCTCGATCAGGAGCGACGTCAGCACAATTTTCCTCAAATCGTTCAATTGCTCGGTCCGCGCTGCCTGGACGAAAACCGCATGCCTGGACGTGCCGGTTTGCAGCGGATACCCGATCGTCCGGTGAAAGGGCGGACCGTCGCCGCGATAAATACCGCCGTTCAGCACCGACCGGACGGCTTCGTCCGGGATCGTCTCCCCATCCCGGCGAGCCCCGTACGTTTTTCGCCCGCCTTCGTCATCGACGATCGTGATCGAGTACGCCTTCACCCAATGGCGCTCACCCATATACTTATCCGCGGCGGAATTCCCCATAAGCCGATAAGTTTCGGCAATATCCTGCGCCGTATTGACCATTTCCTCTTCGATCCCCAGTTCGATCCGATCCCGATACACATACGTCGTCGCAAAAAAGGCCACGATCAGCCCGAACGTGACCGCCAGCAAGAACGTCAGCACCACGCGCAAGTACAGCGACCGGATCACGGCCGCACCTCCAGCTTGTACCCCAGCCCGCGAATCGTCTTGATGCTGAGGCCCGTCCCCGCTTCCGGCAGGCGCTCCCGCAGCCGCTTGATATGAACGTCGACCGTCCGATCGTCTCCTTCGTAATCAATGCCCCATATTTGTTCGATCAATTGGTTACGCGTAAATATTTGGTTCGGGTAAGAAACGAGCTTGAACAGCAGCTCGAACTCTTTGGGCGGGAGCTCCATCCGCTCTCCCAGGCACAGGACCTCGTAGCTGTTGCGGTTCATCTCCAGTCCGCCCAGACGAATGACCGGCGACGTGCTGATCCGATACCGCTTCAGCAGCGCTTTGACCCGCAGCATAAGCTCCATCGGATCGAAAGGCTTGGTCAAGTAATCGTCCGTTCCAAGCCGAAAACCTTTCACTTTGTCGGCGGACTCGGCCTTTGCCGTGACCATCAGCAGCGGCAAATCAGCATCATACGCCCGAATTTCCTGGCATAGCTCCCAGCCGTCCATGTGCGGCATCATAATATCCATCACGACCAAATCGACGGTTGTGCGCGCCAAGGCGTCCAGCGCTTGACGGCCGTTCTCCGCCTCCAGCAGCGTGAAGCCTTCGCCCTGCAAGGTGGCCTTGATCAGCCTTCGAATATGGGGATCGTCGTCGACAACGAGAATTTTGGTCATGGCCCTCC
>NZ_BCPS01000049.1:0-31817 GCF_016586185.1 Paenibacillus sp. EPM92 | reverse complement strand
ATGCTCCATCCGATACCCTGATCATAATGGAGACGCCGCTTCTTTTCAACGTGGCGGCGGAGGCAGGCGGCGGTCAGCGGGGTCTAGCTGAAGAACGCTATGCCGACCAAGCCCGACAAGGCCAGAATGGCCGCGGGATGCATCTTGTACTTCAAGATGCCGACAATCACGCCGCCCGCAATAAGGATCGAGCCGAAGGTGTGCCAGCTCCACAGCGGGCTGACCGCTTCGACCACCCCGAACCGCAGCGCAGCGTACAGAATCAAGCCCGTGACGACGGGACGGAGCCCGTAGAAGGACGCCCGCACCCACGCATGCCGATGGAATTTGAAAAAGAACGCCGCAATCGTCACGACCACGAGCAGCGAAGGCAGCACCATGCCCCCCGTAGACGCGATTGCGCCGGGGAGGCCCGCCGTCTTCAAGCCGACCAGCGTAGCGCAATTCGTTGCCATCGGTCCCGGCGCCATGCCGGCCAGGGAGACCGTTTCGGCGAACGCAGCGGCGCTCAGCCAGCCGTTCGCTTCAACCTCATGCTGAATGATCGGAACCATCGCATAACCGCCGCCGAACGACATGAGGCCGATTTTGAAAAACGAAACAAATAAGCTCCATAGCATGGCGCTTCACCTCACATTCAGATGCCGTCGGCAATGTAATAATCGGCGTAAGCCGGTACTTTAGGCGCAGAGCTTCCATCCGCTTCCGCCCCGGTATCCGCGTCTTTGTTCAGACGAACGACCATGCCCAGCTTTTGTTTCACGATAACGAAAGAGATGCCTGCCCAAATGCCCGAAGCGATCAGAAATAAAGGATGGATCGATGCGGAAATCAGCAGCACGACGGTACAAGCCGCGGATAGAAACGTCGTCATGTCGTAAACGGCGTTGCGGCCCATTCTGTAGGCGGCAACAAGAATGAGACCGAACACGGCAGCATGAATGCCCTGCAGCGCCGCTTCGATCTTCGCATACCCGCCGAAGACGGCGTACCCGGCGCTTAGCAGTATCGCAATGATAAACGTCGGCAGCGTGATGCCTACGATAGCGGATGCCGCTCCCGGCATTCCGGCCAGCCGGTAACCGATGAACGCCGCAGCGTTCACGCCGATGCCCCCCGGGGCCGATCCGGAAACGGATAGCACCTCGGACATCTCATGCTCTTCGATCCATCGGCGCTTGACCGTCACCTCCCGCTCGATAACGGGAATCATCGCATAACCGCCGCCGAACGTGACGGGACCCATTCGCAGAAACGTATAAAATAATTGCCCTAATAGGCGAAGTCGACCCGTTGTCATATAGCCCGCCCCCTTACAACGATGGCTCATCGTGTTGTTGACTCTATTATACTCCACTTTATTTCGATTTGGAATAAACTTTCGCCGGGTTTCCTATCACTTCTCTAAATATATCCTATAAAATCAGCTTATGCTGCGAAGAGGCCGTGTATTTCAACGCCTCTTTTCCGATGTGCTTTGTTGAATTAATTTCAAAATGGCGTTTAGTTTGCGGAGCTGAGGACACCGGGCAGAATTATCTTCTAAAATAAGCGAAAAGGGTGCAGGGGGTGGGTGCGGTGGCCTCGACGGGCTGCGGTGGGACGCGGTCGGTCGGCCATGATGCCTCCACGGGGGCGGGAGATGCGGTCGGCCGTGATGCCTCGACGGGGGCGATGGGGAAGGTACAGCGCGCGGACATGGAGGGGCGGATCCAGCGGTTGTCGCCAAGGCTTCGAAACGACTGAACGACTGCCGTTCCGCTATTTGACGGACGGACGCCTTCAAGCCTCTATCTTCAGCTTCAGCGCGCCAAACAGCACGAACAAATAATACAGGGCGAGCAGGCCGAGTATACCGGCGCTGGTCAGCACGCTCATGGCGGGGCTGAACCGGTCGGCGATCCATCCGCCCAGGACCGGACCGATCATGACCCCGATGCCTTCCACGCTGGAGAAAAGCCCCCAGCCCAGCCCTTTTTGCTCCTTCGGCACGTATTGGGCAAGCACCGCGTTCCAGGCGGGGAGCACCGCTGCATACGAAATCCCCAGCACCGAAGCGACCAGCACGGCCATGCCGAGGGAGCGGGTTAAAGTCAATCCGAAAAGCGCCAGGGCAAAGGCGGAATAGCCGAGCACGATAAACCAGCGTTTCCCGAAACGGTCGGATAGCTTCCCCATCGGAATTAAGCCCAGCATCGTCAGGCCGCCTCCGGCAATGAGCACCAACGAATACTGCGAGTAGCTCAGACCGAGGTTCGATGCGGCAAACCCGGGCATGACGGGAACGAGCATGCTTGCTGCGGTCGTCTGCATCATCATCCCGGGCAGCAGCGCCTTCATCGCGCGCAGCCGCTCCCCCAGCAAGGAAAGCTGCCGCCGGAGCGAAAGCTGCCCGGTTACCTGGTCTTGACTGGCGGCGCCGAGCCAAAGCGACAAAACGAGCGCGGCGCCCCACAAGCCGATCATCAGCCAATACGCGGCCGTATAGCTGCGGTCAAGCAGGAAATTGATCGCGACGGGGCCTGAACCGAGTCCCGCCAGCCAGCACGTATAGATGACGCCCATGTGCGACGCCCGCCGCTTCGAATCGACCCGGCTTAAACCGCCGAGCCATACCGGCGATATGCCGACGCCGAACAGGGCCGCGGCGAGAGCCAGCAGCCATAACGCAGGGGCAGCCAGCATCATGAGGAGACCGGCGAGCGAGCATGCAAGCCCGATCGGGGCGATCAGCCGAAGCGAGAAGCGGTCAAGCAAATACCCGGCGCCGCATTTGATCAGCGTATCCGTGACATAGTGTACGGACACCGCAATGCCGACGCCGGCCGTCGACAAGCCCAGCCGATGAACGCCGTATGCTGGCAGGAAGGAAATGAGAAAAGCGCCGCGCACGAATTCCACCAGAAACAGAATCGCCGCGTATAAGAGCATGTTTGCTTTAGCTTGAAAGGGAACAGCGGTAACGTTCAAGAGATTCACCTGCGCTTTGCCGGTTTTCCCTTAGAATTCCCTCCACTTTCAGCATTATGCCAATCTTTCCTTGCGCTGCGCCTCGCCCGCCCATCATGTCCGGGTATCGTCCAGCCTTCATCGGATGACGAGCCTTACGTTAGAGGATTGCTCTTACGTCCTCGGCGACTCACAATGAAATCCCGCACGGCATCGGCCAAGAGCAGCAGGACGCCGACTTGAATTGCGATATCGGCCAAGTTTAATATCCCGCGGCCGTTATCCACAAAATCGGTCACCCATCCGAACACCGCCCGGTCGATCGCGTTGCCGATCGCGCCGCCGACGAGAAGCGCGGCTCCCGCCTCGGCCATACCGTTCTTGAGCTGCCCCTGCTTGCGGGCATAAGCCATGTAAAGAACGAACAGCACGGCCGGAATAATAAAATAACGGCCATAGCCCTGGAAGGTGCTTCCTGCCGCTCCGCTGTTGCGATAATACGTAAAGTGAAGCACGTCCTGCCAGATGACCAAGGTTTCGCCCAAGTGCATATGGAAGCGCACCCAGAGCTTCGTCGCCTGATCGATGCCTATCGCCGCGATGACGATCCCGTAATACCGCATCCCCGCTCCCCCATTCCTCTTCGCAGACCCCGGTCTTCAGCCTATACCTGGTCCATCAAACGCGCCGTGAACATCGACTTGGCCATTCGCTTGCCCTCGTGATAAATCTCTACCTCGATCTTACAAAACCTGCGGCTGAACTCAATGATCATCGGGAAAATTTCAATGGTGCTGTCGATCGGAATCGGCAGCAGGAAATAGTTCGAGGAACTGTCCAGAATCAAGTTGCCCCGGTTCTGGTCGCGTACCGTCCGCAACGCCGCCTGATTCATCAGTGTCGTTAATACGCCTTCCGACACCATCCCCGCATAGTTGGTCATGCGGGCGGTGACGGTGCCGCGGAAGCAGGGCCTGCCGTCGGGCTGACGAACCTTCTCGAATCCGGACCAGATGAGATCTTCGATCGTCTCGCCGTTCTGCGGCTGGGTTTGGATATACTGCATCGCTTTCAGCACGTCCTTACGGCTGATCACGCCGATCATCTTGCGGTTATGATCGATCACCGGAATCAATTCGATGCCTTCCCAAATCATCGTATGGCTCACCGAGGCGACGGAAGTATTGGCGCTGATGGTCAGCGGATTTTTCGTCATGTAGGCGTGAACCTTCTGCTCCGGCTGCGCACGCAGCACATCCTTCGTCGTAATAATGCCGACCGGGCGGTTAAACTCATCCACGACGGGAAACCGCGTGTGCCCGTGTTCGTCGACCAGCTTCTGCATATCGTTGACCGTATCTGTGACGCGCAGCGAGTACACTGGGCTGTCCGTACGGATGATGTCCTGGACGAGAAGAATTTTTTTCTTGATCAGACGATCGTAAATGGCGCGGTTAATCATAGTCGCCACCGTAAACGTATCATAGCTGCTCGATATGATCGGCAGCTCCAGCTCGTCCGCCAGCTTCCGGGCCTCTTCATCCGCATGAAAGCCGCCCGTCACGAGAACGCCCGCCCCTTGCCCGAGCGCATACAGCTGGGCCTGGCTCCGGTTGCCCACGATCAGCAGATTGTCCGGCTCGATATAACGCTTCATCGCTTCAAGCTGCATGGCGCCGATAACGAATTTGTTCAGCGGCTTATGCAGCCCGGCGGCGCCCCCGAGCACCTCTCCGTCCACGATGTTGACGACCTCCGCGAACGTTAATTTATCAAAATGCTGCCGCTCCTTCTTATCGACACGGATCGTCCCGATTCGCTCTTTCGTCGTGACGAGCCCCAAATTTTCCGCTTCCTTGATAGCACGGTAGGCCGTGCCTTCGCTCACTTCAAGCATTTGGGCGATTTTCCGTACGGAAATGCGGGTGCCCGCTGACAAATTTTCGATATGATCCATAATTTGCTCGTGTTTCGTTAGAAAACCTTGAAGCCCGTCACTCATGCTCGCTCCCCCACCTATCCGATCCATACTCTGTTACATTCTGTTCCACTGTTTTCATTGTAACACATTGGCAGTAGCACCTTGCAACTCACCTGGAGTGAACAACGGGCAACGGGAGCGTGGAGCGGCGCATGTAATCGAATAAACCAAGAAGGGTTGGGGAGCATCCCCAACCCTTCTTGGTTATATACGCTGCGGCCGCCAATGGATCGGGCAGCAAGTCGATTGCGCAAGCGGGGGCTCGGGCGGCACACTAGCGCAATAGCGGAACCACGACCTGCGGTATTGTCCGATTCCGTGCCTGCTCGCGCGATAACCCGCGCGCCCGTTATTCGTTCGAAGGCGCGGCCGTCGATCGCCGGGTCACGAGCTCAGGCTGCAGCACCGTTCGCCTTGAGCCGCCCTCTTCCTTCTTCAGCTGGCTGAGCAGCAAATCGACGGCCAGCTTGCCCATCTCCTCGGTCGGCTGGGAAACCGTTGTCAGCGGAGGCTCTGTGACCGTCGCCAATATCGTATTGTCGAAGCCGACAATGGACAGCTGCTCCGGCACGCGGAGCCCGAGCTCCTTCGCCGCCTGCAGCGCACCGATTGCAAGCAGATCGTTGCAGCAAAAAATCGCCGTCGGACGTTCCGCCCGCTGCAGCAGCTCCGTCGCTTTGCGCTTGCCGTCCTTGACCAGGGCGTCGCCGCTTGCAAGCACCCGATCGTCCGGCAAATCGATGCCGGCCTCCGCCAGCCGCTGCCGGAAGCCGCGAATCCGCTCCCGGCTGCTGCTTACCTTGAGCTGCTCGGCAAGCACGGCCAGCCGGGTATGGCCGAGCCCCAGCAGATGCTCCGCGGCAAGACGGCCGCCGGCGAAGTCGTCCGTGATCACCGTCTGCACGTCGTGACCGGGCATTTCCCGGGCGATCATCGCGATCGGGATCGAATTCTCAAGCAGCGGCTTCAGCATTTCCTTGTTGTCCATCCCGGTTCCGATGATCATGCCGTCAACGCTTTTTTGCTGCAGTAGCGATAAATAACGTTCCACGCGCTCATCCTTGTTGTCCGTGCTGCAAATAACAAGGCTGTAGCCGAGACTGTGTCCTTGATCCTCGACCGCCCGCGCAATCTCGGCGAAGAACGGGTTGGAAATATCGGGCACGAGCAGCCCGAGGGTGTAGGTCTTTTTGCCCGTCAGGGCGGCGGCAATGACACTCGGCTGGTAGTTCAGCCGCTCCATCACGCGCATAATTTCAGCCCGCCGTTCCTCGCTGATCTTGCCCTTGCCGTTGATGACTTGCGATACGGCCGCTATCGACACGCCGGCTTCGCGCGCGACGTCGTATATGGTTGCTTTCATGTGGATTCCCCGCTTGTCGGATTTCCTTCTATTATGCGCAGAAGGAGAACAACATGCAACCGCTTTGCGTGCCCGTCTAGGTACGGGGCTTCGTCATGATCCAAGCGTGGTCGGGGTCGTTATGAAATTTCCACACTCGCGTCGGTCCGGCCATGACGTTCAAGTAATACACCTCGTAGCCCGGAGGAGCGGATACCGGATGGTAACCTTTCGGCACGAGCACCGCTTGCCCGTCCTGGACGATGAGCGTCTCGTCAAGCGAACGGTCGTCCGTGTACACCCGCTGAACCGCAAAGCCTTGCTCGGGCTGTACACGGAAATAATAAGTTTCCTCCAGCAGCGATTCGTCCGGCAGCGCATCCCGGTCGTGCTTATGCGGCGGGTAGCTGGACCAGTGTCCGCTCGGAGTGAACACTTCCACCACCAAGAGACTGTCCGCCGGCTCCTGCTCTGGCAAAATATTATGAACCTGCCGCTCGATGGACCCGTACCCGCGCATTTCCACACCGACTTGCTCCGGCGCGATTAAACGGGCGGCGTGCCCGCCCCGGCCCGGCGCCTCGCAGACGGCCAGCTCGACCGCCGTCCGCGCAGTCACCTCGTAGCGGTCGTCGTTCGGCACGTAAACCGAATACGGCGGCGTTTTCTCAAACACGCTCATTCTCCGACCGATACCCGGCCATGCTTCATGCGCCGTTGCAACGTCTGCGATGCCGCTCAGCAGCACCAGGCACACTTCCATGCTGCCGGTTTCCCGGCGGAGCGTCTGGCCTTCCGCCAAACGCACCACCTGAAAGCCGACATAGTCCCACTGCGCCGACTCCGGGGTGATGTTCAGTACCACGCCTTCCCGATCCGGCGTCTGTTCCGGTTTTACGATCAGCTTCGACATGTTCGCCTCTCCTTTCTTTCGTTAAACCGTTTCCTTAAACCGTTTCCTTCAATTGCTCCGATTCCAGGAGCCCGATCGCCTCGGCCGTCTTCACCGGACGCCCCAGCTTGTAGGACAGCTTGGCCGAGAGTGCGATCAGCTCCGCCTGCAAGCCGTCATTCCCGTCCACGATCAGCGGGCTGCCGTTCGTCAAGCTCTCGATAAACAGCTGCGTCTCTTCGATATAAGCCGCGTTGTAGCGCTCGAGGAAGAAGTGCAGCGGCTTGTCGCGGACAATCCCTTCCGCCGTGCTGATTTCCGCCGTATTCGGATGGTCGTTGGATACCGCAACGCTGCCCTTCGAGCCGAAAACTTCCACCCGTTGATCATAGCCGTACACAGCCTGGCGGCTGTTGTCGATGACGCCGAGCGCACCGTTCGCAAAGCGCAGCGTCACAATCGCGGTGTCGAGGTCGCCAAGCTCGCCGATCACCGGGTTGATCAGCACGTTGCCCTGCGCATACACTTCCTCCACCTCGCTGCCGGATACGTAGCGGGCCATGTCGAAGTCGTGGATCATCATATCCATGAAAATGCCGCCGGATACTTTAATGTAATCGGGATGCGGCGGATTCGGATCGCGGGACGTAATTTTCACAATATGCGGATCGCCGATCGTACCGCCCTGCACGTGCTCGCGCACGCGTTTGAAGTTATGGTCGAAGCGGCGGTTAAAGCCGATTTGCAGCTTCACGCCCGCTTGCCGGACCGCCTCTAGCGCCTCCACCGTTTGATGAATATCCATGCTGACCGGCTTCTCGCAAAAGATGTGCTTGCCCGCCTGCGCCGCCTGCTTGATTAAAGGCACATGCGTATCGGTCGTCGAGCAGATGAAGATTGCATCGATCTGCGGGTCGGCAATAATGTCGCCGCTGTCTTTCGTCACGCGCGCGATGCCGCGATCCGCCGCCCATGCTTCCAATTCCGGGCCGGCGAATAGATCGCTGACAGCCGCAATTTCCGCTTGCGGCAGCCTTAGCAAATTGTCGGCATGAATTTTGCCGATTCGGCCTGCGCCGATAATTCCGATTCTGATCTTGTTCACGATAGGTCTCCTCTCAATTAACCTGCTTAGCCTGCTCACCTGCTTGCCCTGAACTGCCGAATAAACGCATCTTGGCGATAACGGAAGTTTTGATCGCCTCCCGCGCCGGAATCAAATAGTTTCGCGGATCATACGCATCGGGTCGTTCATTCAGAAAGGCCCGGATCGCCGCCGTACACGCCATTTGATTGTCGGTATTGACGTTGATCTTGCACGTGCCGAGCGAGATCGCCTGCCGGATTTCCTCATCCGGCAGTCCGCTTCCGCCGTGCAGCACGAGCGGCACCCCCGTCATGCGCTGGATGACGCCCATCCGCTCGAAGCCGAGCTTCGGCTGTCCGCGGTACGGGCCGTGCACCGAGCCGAGCGCCGGGGCGAGACAGTCGATGCCCGTCTCGCGTACAAGGCGCGCGCACTCGTCCGGCACGGCGTACATGCCTTCCGCCTCGTCGACGACCAGGTCGTCCTCGCGTCCGGTAATCCGGCCGAGCTCCGCTTCCACCGTAGCTCCCAGCGCATGCGCCGCCTGCGTGACGCGCTGCGTCACGTCGATGTTATGCTCGAGCGAATGGTGTGACGCATCGATCATGACCGACGTGAATCCGGCATGCAGCGCACGCAGGCACAGCTCGTACGTCGAGCCGTGGTCCAGATGCAGCGCGACAGGTACGGTGACCCCGTAATGGTCAATCAGCGACTTGACCATCCCCACAATGCAGGGGAGGCCCCCCATGTAAGGGATGTACGCCTCGCTGACGCCCAGGATGACCGGCGCCCGCTCCTCCTGGGCGGCCTGCAAAATCGCTTGCGTAAACTCCAGGTTATTTAAATTAAACTGCCCGACCGCATAGCCGCCTTCCAAGGCGCCAAGCAGCATCTGCTTCATCGAGACGAGTGCCATAATGTTCTCTCCTTCATGCGGGCTAAGGTCACTGGACTTACCAGCGGGCCGTCAACATTTTCTTACGGGTATAAAATTCCACGCCGTCGGTGCCGTTGGCGTGCAAATCGCCGTAGAACGACTTTTTCCAACCGGAGAACGGGAAGAACGCCATCGGGGCAGGAACGCCGAGGTTGACGCCGAGCATCCCCGCATCGATCGTTTCGCGGAACTGGCGAACATGGCTGCCGTTCTTCGTGAACAGGCAGGCCCCGTTGGCAAAGTCCGAACGGTTGGCCAGCTCAATCGCTTCATCCAACGTAGCGACGCGCACGACCGACAACACCGGTGCGAAGATCTCATCCTGCCATATTTTCATCTCGTCCGACACCTGATCGAAAATCGTCGGTCCGACGAAGTAGCCCTCTGTGTGACAAGCGGCGTCCTGACGGCCGTCGCGAACCAGCAGCGCGCCTTCGTTCACGCCGGTCTCGATATATCCGATCGTCCGCTGCTTGTGCGGTCCGCGAATGACCGGCCCCAGGAACACGCCTTCGTCCAGGCCGTTGCCGATGGTGATGGCATTAGCCGCTTCGACAAGCCGGTTCACCAGCGTATCGCCGATCTCGCCGACCGCGACAACGACGGAGCACGCCATGCAGCGCTCGCCCGCGGAGCCGAACGACGCGTTGATGATCTCTTTCACCGTCAGATCGAGATCGGCGTCCGGCATGACGATCGAGTGGTTTTTGGCGCCTGCCAGCGCCTGAACGCGTTTGCCGTGAGCGGATGCGGTTTTGTACACATACTCTGCGACCGGCTGGGAGCCGACGAAGGATACCGCGCGAACGTCCGGGTGCTCGAGGACCCCGTTTACGACGTCATGCGCGCCATGTACGATGTTGAGCACGCCTTCCGGAAGTCCGGCTTCCTGGAACAGCTCCGCGAGCCGGTTAGCCAGCAGCGGCGTGCGCTCCGACGGTTTCAGCACGAACGTGTTGCCGCAGGCGATCGCGAGCGGGAACATCCAGCACGGCACCATCATCGGGAAGTTGAAGGGAGTAATCCCCGCGACGACGCCTACCGGATACCGGTACATGCCCGACTCCAGATTGGACGCGATATCGGGAAGCTGCTTGCCCATCATCAGGTTCGGGGCGCCTGCCGCGAACTCCACGCACTCGATGCCCCGCAGCACTTCGCCGTACGCTTCCGTATAGCTTTTGCCGTTCTCCTTCGTCACAAGCTGCGCCAGCTCTTCCCAATGATCGACCAGCAGCTGCTGGTACTTGAACAAAATGCGGGCGCGGCGCGGAACCGGCGTTCGGCTCCATACAGCGAACGCTTCCTTCGAATTTTGTACGGCGCGGTCCACGTCTTCTTTCGTGGAAAGCGGTACGTAAGCAAGCACCTCTTCGGTAGCCGGATTATAGACGGGCTCGGTTTTGGCGGATGCGGATTCGACCCAGACGCCGCCGATCCAGTTTTTTAACGTAATGGTCATGGAAAAAAAATCCCCTTTCGCTCGTTAGGTTGCCGTTCGTTATCAGAAGCTTAAGAAGCCGTCACTTCACCGCGGTTGCAGCGTTCGATATAGTCGTGCACCTGCTCGGCTGTCGGCATGGCGTCGGAGCAGCTGTGGCTGGAGATCACGATGCAGGCTGACGCACTGCCGAAGGCCATGCTCTTCTCGAGCGTCCAGCCCTGCATGACGCCGTACAGGAACCCGGCCGCGTACGAGTCGCCCGCCCCGAAGGTTTTGACGACGCGAGCCGGATAGCTTTGTGCCCGATGGCCGACACCATCCTGCGTATAGGCGATGGAGCCTTCCTTGCCGTGTTTGATGATGACGATTTTGGCCGAGTAATCAAACCATTTGCCCGCCGTCACGGCGTCGCTGTGCTCCGGATTCGCATCGAACCGCTCCATCATATCGAACTCCTCGCGCGTGCCGAGCAGGATGTCGCATTTCTCGGCGGCGAGGTTATAGTAGACGGCCGTTTCTTCCGGCGAAGTCCACGTGTAAGGCCGATAGTCCAGGTCGAAGACGATGACCGCGCCGTGTTTCTTGGCATAATGCAGCGCCTGGAACACCGCTTCCCGCGACGGGCTCTGGGCGAGCGCCGTCCCCGAGATCAGCAGCACCTTCGACCGGGCGATCAGCTCTTCGCTCACCTCGTCCGGCGTCAGCTTGAGGTCGGCCACGTTATCGCGGTACATCAGGATGCTGCAGTCGGTCGGGCTTTTAATCTCCGTAAAAGCAAGCCCCGTCACCGCCCCGGTCCGGTCCGTGACGACGTTCGACGTCTCGATCCGGTTGCGCTGCAAGTAATCGGCGATGAAGCGGCCCATTTGATCATCTGCGATCTTCCCGATAAATGCCGTGCGGAGCCCGAACCGCGCCATCCCGATCGTAATGTTGGCCGGCGAACCGCCGACGTATTTCGTGAACGTCATCGTCTCTTCCATCGGACGGTTAATTTCGTTCGCATTTAAGTCGATGCAGAGCCGCCCGATGGCGACAAAGTCCAGCGGCTTCTCCGCCGGAAATGTGACATAGGTCATCGCTTCGCTACCTTCTTTCCTTGGAAATAAGAGATTCGATATGCGCGATCGCCTTCTTCGCATATTCGTAAGCCGGATGCACGACGGGGTCCTGCTCGCCTTCGAGCATCGCCCAGCCGTCGTACCCGCGGGACAGCAGTTCCCGGAAGATCGGGGTAAAATCAAGGCAGCCGTCGCCCGGAACGGTAAATACGCCCTTGCGGATACAGGTGACGAAATCCGCCTGCTCGGCCCTTGCCTGATCGAGCACCTCCTGCCGGATATCCTTCAGGTGAATGTATGCGATCCGGTCGTAATACTTGCGCAGCACCTCCAGCGGGTCCGCCCCGCCGTAGTAGGCGTGGCCGGTATCGAACAGCAAGTACACGAGCTCCGGATCGGTCAGCTCCATCAGCCGGTCGATCTCTTCCGGCTGCTCCACCACGGTTCCGCCATGATGATGATACGTCAGCTTAAGGCCATACTCCCTGGCGATGGCACCGGCGGCGTTCAACCCTTCCGCAAGGCTCTGCCAGCCGGCCTCGTCCAGCCGAAGCACTTCCTTCTCGTTCGGCGTACGGCGCGGATCGAAATGCAGCGATCCTCCGATCTCGCACGTGCTGATGACTTGACTGCCCATTTCTTTCAGAAACTCGACGTGTTTCCGGTACGCTTGCAGCTCGCTCTCGCGGTAGGACGGGTCGGAGAACAGCACCGACTTCCACTGCGATACGAGCCTGATGCCCCGTCGGGACAGCTCCGCCTTTAATACCTCCGGATCGGTCGGATATTTGCGCCCCATCTCCGTCCCGGTTAAACCAAGCGCCGCGATTTCGTCCAAAATTTGTTCATATGTCGTATCCGCGCCGTGCTCTTTCACGTCCTCGCCGACCCAGTTGATCGGATGAATGCCCAGCTTAAAAGGCAGCACTGGCTTTTGCTGTTGCTCAGGATTCGGCATGCCCGGACTCCCCCTTTTCCGTTATATGAGTTTAACCGCTTGAATACGCGCATTCATGCGTTCGCTTGCTTGCTTCACCTTGTCGCTGACGGACACTTCCGGCACGCCGACGTTCCACCACGACTCATACCCGTCCGTGTTCGTGCCCGGTACGACGGGAATTTCGATCAGCGTCGTGACGGTTTCACCTTTTGCCCGCAGCAGTGCGTCCTTCAGCTCTTCCGGCGTCGTCGCCTTGTAAGCCTTCGCCCCCAAGCTGCGCGCATGCGCCGTAAAGTCGATCGGCAGGTAGCCGCCCGTCAGCCGGCCCGTTTCGTTCGAGCGGTAGCGGAATTCATTGCCGAAGCCGTCGCTGCCGTGGCCCCGCTGCAAGTTATGGATACACTGGAAACCGTGGTTATCGAACAGCAGCACCGTGATTTTGCGTCCTTCCTGCAGACTGGTGACGAGCTCGGAGTGCAGCATCAGGTAGCTGCCGTCGCCCACGATAGCGTACACCTCACGGTCCGGCTCGGCGAGCGCCGCGCCGAATGCACCGGCAATCTCGTAGCCCATGCAGGAGAAGCCGTATTCCATGTGATAGGTCTTCGGCTCAACCGGCCGCCACAGCCGGTGCAGATCGCCGGGCAAGCTCCCTGCCGCGCATACGATGACCGAGGTCGGCTCGATCGTCTCGTTGATCACGCCGAGCGCCCGGGTTTGCGCCAAGCCCGCTTCGTGCTCCGCCGCGTACAAGCGGTCGACCTCCCCGTCCCATTGCGCCTTCTGCGCCGCAATGTCCCCTTCGGCGTAACCGCTGCGGTAGGCCGACGCCGCCAGCGCTTCGTGCAGCGCGCGGAGCGCTTCCTTCGCATCGGCGGTCAACGCGACCCCGTTCAGCTTCGCCGAATCGAAGCCGCTGACGTTCACGTTGACGAACTGCACGTCCGGGTTCCTGAACGCCGATTTCGACGACGTCGTAAAATCGGAATACCGCGTGCCGACGCCGATAATGAGATCCGCCTCCTGCGCCAGGCGGTTGGCGGCCAGCGTGCCGGTTACGCCGATCGCTCCGACGTTCAGCGGATGATTCCACGGCAGCGAACTTTTGCCCGCCTGCGTCTCGGCTACCGGAATGCCGAACGCCTCGGCGAATGCCGCCAGCTCCGCCGTCGCGGACGCGTACAGCACGCCGCCGCCGGCGATCAGCAGCGGCTTGCGCTTGCCGCGCACCAGCTCCGCCGCACGCTTCACCGCATCCGGAGCCGGCGGCCGCCGGTCGATATAATGCACCCGCTTTGCGAAGAACGACAGCGGGTAATCGTAAGCTTCCGCCTGTACATCCTGCGGCAGGGCAAGCGTCACCGCGCCTGTCTCGGCCGGGTCGGTCAACACGCGCATCGCGTTCGGCCCGGCCGTCAGCAGCTGCTCGGGACGTGTAATCCGGTCCCAATATTTGCTGACCGGCTTGAACGGATCGTTCGCCGAGACGGTATAATCGCCGGCCACCTCCAGCTGCTGCAGAACCGGGTCCGGCTGGCGGGTCGCGAAATTATCGCCGGGCAGCAGCAGCACCGGGATGCGGTTGACCGTGGCAGTAGCCGCCGCCGTGACCATGTTTAAAGCCCCGGGGCCGATCGATGACGTGCAGGCGTAAATTTGGCGGCGGTTGCGCTGCTTCGCGAAAGCGGTTGCAGCATGAACCATGCCTTGTTCGTTTTTGCCTTGTACATACGTTAAGGCGCCGGCGCTGCGTTCGAGCGCTTCACCGAGCCCTGTTACGTTGCCGTGACCGAAGATTCCCATCACGCCTTGCACGAACTTCGTTTCAACCCCGTCCATCGAAACGTACTGGGCATCCAAAAACCGGAGCAAGGCTTGTGCCATCGTAAGACGAATCGTGCTCATAAATCGTGAAACTCCCTTCTACATGAAACTTTTTTATTGGGTTAAGCGCTTCACCTCTATTGGCTCAAGCGCCGTTCCCATCCGGGTTAAGCGCTTAATCTGATATTACTACATTTATTTGCTTTCGACAATCCTTTTTTTCCGCCTTCCGGATGGAAATCAGTTGCGGACGCCTTCCTCCCTACCGGATAACGTCCGCACCAACGGTCAGCAGGAGCAGTGCGCAGGCGGGCTAACCCCCCGCCCCGGTTGGAATACGGACAATCAGGCTTTCCAGCCTCGGCCCGGGGGCCATCCGGCATTCCTGCGCCCATACTCCCCATCGTTTGGAAGCGGACAATACCGGGCACACGGCAGCGCGCAGCCGTACGCTCCCGCTGCCGGTCTATCCAAACACAGTCACGATAAGGAGCCTCGAGCCCGTAAACGCGCCTCGTGCCGTTCCAGCCCGATGAAGCCGCTCCCGGCGAGCACAGCGAACAAGGACGACGCATAGGGCATCGACAGCAAGCCCTGGTAATCATACAAAAAGCCGTTCATCACGTTGCCGAGAATACCCGCCAAGGCGATGACGGCTGTGAAGACGGCAATGCCGGTCGTTCGGGAACGCTCCGGTATCGAGCGCGCGATGTAATCCATGGCCGCAGCGAAATACAAGCAGAAGGTGCAGCCGTGCAGCAGCTGCGTACTGTAAGCCGTCGCCATCCCGGGGAACGCCCCGAGCAAGCCCCACCGCAGGGCATACAGCAGCCCGGCTGCGGATAGCGTCCTTAAGGCGCCGAAGCGCGCAACGACCGTGGAGGCGTAATAAAAGAACGGAAGCTCGCAGACCGAGCTGATGACGTTGGCGATGCCGATCGCGCTTTGCGTTCCCCCGACGTCGTGAATGTAAATGCCGAAGAACGAGCCGTAGAAGCTGTTTGCCACCTGCAGCAGAAACGCCATCAGCAGAAACAAGACGAACGGTGCCGAACCCAGTCCTCGGGGGCCTTGAGCTCGGCCGGTTCTGTCGGCGGAAGACGGTGAGGCGGTCTTCAGCCTCAAGGTTACGGCTATCCCGAGCAGCAAAATCAACGCCGCAGTCAGGAACAAGCTTCCCATCGGCAGCCGCCACAGTACGGCGGTGGCGATCATCCCGCCGACGCCGTAACCGACCGAGCCCCACACCCGGAGCCGGCCGTACTGCCCGGAGGCGGTTTGCAGGTAAGATAGCGTCATCCCGTCCAACAGGGACGGATAGGCGTTAATGAACAGCGTAATCAGCACTAAAACGGCCACGGTCAGCAGAAGCTGCCGCATGCTCATAAAGAGAATCAGCGAGAAGGCCGCTCCGCCCAGAAGAATGGCCATCACGGCGACGGTTTTCCCCCATCGGTCCGACAGCCACCCCCAAAACAGCGGAGAGATGACCCCAATGACGGGCAGCAGCCCCATGGTGCTGCCGATCGCCACCCCGTTCATGCCCGATTGCTGCAAATATAGCGCCAAGTACGGCATGTAGATGCCGACAGCGGCGTAGTACAAAAAGTAAAGTTGACTCAGTCGGCGTTTTTCAGCCCCGGCTCCGTTCCCAACGGTCATGTTGTCGTACCTCCGAAATTGTTTACTAGGTTTAGGCGAGCCGGATTTCAGCATACCCGATCGAGTCGAAGGTCGACCATCCTCGTGATTCACAAAGCTCACCGCTCGTGATTTACTTCGCCTTAGCCTTCTCCGTAAGCCTTGCCAGCACCTCTTCCCAATACAGCTTCATCTGTTCCCGCACATTCGCATCCTTCAGCTTTTCTTGATGAAAGCTGATCGTCGTCCTGCCGCCGGCCGCAGCCAGTAAACGAATTTGCAAAGTCGAAGCTTGCTCCCAACCTGCTCGCTGCCACGACAACCGGAGCTGTTCGAGCGGCTTTACGATCCGCAGCTCGCCGGACGTGCCTTCTTTGGAGAAGAAACGCTGCCCGGGTTCCAGCTGCAAGGCGGACAGCCCGCCCAGCCACCAGGATAAGCCCTCCGGCGACGTAAGCAAGCGCCATGCCTGCTCTTGGGGCAGCGGCAGCGTTCTTCGAACCCCCACCTGGAAGCCGACCGACGACGTTTGACCGACGGGCTTCCGAGCTTGATGTTCCGAATACCCGTTGTCGATTCTCGGGTTGGTCATCCGACAATCCTCCTTTTTTTTGGGAAGATATAAATTGTAATTAATTTACCATAAGGGGCGGCATTAGACCATCACTTTTAACTACCGCGGACTTTGAAAATAAAAAAAGCCGGCGCCTGAGCAACATGCGCAAGTTTACGCTGTTACCAGGCACTAGCTACTTTCGTGCTTATCCATGCTCCTAACTTTTCAACAGGGCAGGGTGATCGGTGATGATGCCGGAAACCCCGCAATCCAGCATCCGGCGCATCGCAGGCTCCTGATTGACCGTCCACACGATGACATGCTTGCCATGCTTGCGAATGGCCTCGACGTCTTCCTGTTCCACCATCCCGTGATACAGCGACACGGCGAACACATCCAGCTCGAAATCACGGATAAGCGAGAGCGGATGAAGCGGCTTGAAGTCGTAAACGAGACTGATGCGCGCTTCAGGCGCCTGCTGCTTGATCCGGTGCAGCAGCTTGTGATCGTAGGAGGAGAACAGCACGGAATCGAGCCGTCCGTTCTCGCGGAGAAGCTTGATCGCCGCCTCTTCCAATCTTCCGCCGCAGCTCATCTTCAGCTCTATATTTAAGCCGATCTCAGCCGGCACCAGCTCCAGCACTTCCTGCAGCAGCGGAATTCGTTCGCCTGCAAAAGCCGGGTCAAACCAGGAACCGGCATCCGCCCGGCGGATTTCCTCCAGCGTCAGCTCTGCAATCGCTCCGCTCCGGTCCGTCGTACGGTCGAGCGTTTCATCGTGACAGACGACGACATGCCCGTCGCTTGTCAAATGAATATCCAGCTCGATGACATCGCATTGCTGCAGGATCGCCTGCCGGAATGAAGCGAGCGTATTTTCCGGCGCTTCCCCTGACGCCCCCCTATGGGCAAATACCCATGGCGTGTTACGATTCCAATTCATCCCGATCATCCTTCCATCCCTCTTCTCATGTTTCGTTCTTTTACTTTAATCCGGAATGCATGAAGCTCTCGACAAACTGACGCTGGAAGACGAAAAATACGAGCAGCAGCGGCAGGATAACCAGCAGCGTCGCCGCCGTTACGGTTCCCCACTGGGCTCCCGTCTCGAACGATTGGGCGAATATGGCGATGCCGACGGTCAGCGGCCGGGTTTCCACCGAGTCGGTTACGATAAGCGGCCACATGAAATTGCTCCAGTGCGTACTGACCGAGATGAGCCCGAATGCGATATAAGTCGGTTTCGCCGAGGGCAAATATACATGCCACAGCGTTTGCCACCATTTGGCTCCGTCCGCCTTAGACGCATCGTCCAAATCAAGCGGAATTTGCTTGAACGTCTGCCGCAGCAGAAACACGCCGAACGAGGAAGCCCAATAAGGCAGCATAATTGCCAGCTTGTTATCAATCAAGCCGAGCTCTTTCATCGTTGAATAATTCGGGAAAATCAGAATGTCCGGCGGAATCATGATCTGCGTCAAGAAGAGAATAAAGACGACGCCCTGTCCGATAAAACGCAACCGTGCAAACGCGTAAGCAGCCAGCGTAACCGTAATCAGCTGCACCGCCAAAATGCCGGTAACGATCAAAATCGTGTTCGAGTAGTACCGAAGAAACGGAATGGTCGTCCATGCCGATATATAATTGGCAAACGTCGGATGTTCTATCGCGAACGGATTGATTCTTGTGATGACTTCGCTTGAGGGAGTAAACGATGTGACAACGGTCCAAACCAGCGGAACCAGAAAGGCCATCCCCAACAATACGATAATGGAACGGTTGATCGCTCGTGCCACCATAGAAGAACTCCTTTCTTCTTCCTAGTAATGGATCCGTTTGTCCAGATAGGCGTAATTGAAAACGGAAATAACAAGCAAAATAACGAGAAGCACGACAGTCAGCACGGACGCCTTGCCCATATCCCAAAAGCTGAACGCCGTCTCATAAATATGGTACAGCAGCAAATTGCTCGCGTTATTGGGGCCTCCCTTTGTCATGATGTATAAGTGGTCGACCAATTTAAAGGAGTTCGTTGTGGCAATCACCATGACGAACAGCGTTGTCGGCATCAAGAGCGGAAAGGTGATCTTGCGAAAAGCCTGGAAGGGACTCGCGCCTTCCATTTCCGCAGCTTCGTACACTTCCCTCGGCAAGTTCTGCAGTCCTGCCAAATAAAAGATCATGAAAAACCCCGCTTCCTTCCAGATGATCATGACGATCATCGACAGCATGACCCAATCCGGATCGCCCAGCCAATTGTACCCCGTCAAGCCGAAGACACCGATAAATTTATCCAACAATCCGTAGTCGGGCGTATAGATAAACAGCCAGATGTTGGCGATCGCAATCATCGGTATAAAGGTCGGATAAAAAAACGCCGCGCGCAGCAGACTTGTCCCCTTCAGCTTATTGTTGATCCAAACCGCCAGATAGAGCGCCAGCAAAATACTTACCGGCACGGTGCCAAGAACGAGCAGTAAATTGTTGGCGAGCGCCTTCATAAACACATCATCCTGAAACACCTGTACATATTGGTCGAAGCCGACGAACTTCCTTTCGGACAAATTCGAGCTGTAGAAGCTTACATACACCGATTTAATCGTCGGATAGAAGGTAAACAAAGCCAGAAACACAAGCGAAGGAAGAAGCAGCGCGTAAGCGAAGCCGTTCTCTCTCCAGTTGATTTTTCGTTTGGCGCCCGGCGCGCATTGTATCATTCGAATCCCCCTTTTTCTACGTCCTGCTTGTTCGCGACTGCCTAACGGACGGGATTACTACGGCACCTATGCCGTGATAATCCCGTCCGTTTCGGCTGTGATTGACTGCTACTTCTGGAAGCTTTTCAGAATTTCGTCAGCCTGCTGCTGGGATTTATCGAGCGCTTCTTTAGGCGTCATTTTACCGAGCAGCACAGCCTGAATATTGTCGTTAAACAGCTTGGTCACTTGCCCGTTTTGGTACGTCGACAGTTCGCTGTCCGCATACTGCAGCTGATCTCTCGCCACAGCCGCCTGCGGGAAATCTTTCACGTAATTTTTCAGCAAATCGGTTTCATAGGAAGCCTTCGTCGTTCCGACATACCCCGTATCGATCGACCATTGGGCTACCCGCTCCGGTTTCGTCAGAAACTCGATAAATTTCACCGCTGCTGCCTTGCGCTCTTCCGGAATGTTTTTGAACACGTACAGATTGCCGCCTCCTGTCGGAGACCCGTATTGCTTATTAGCCGGCAGGAAAGCTACGCCGAAATTGAATTTCGCATCCGTCTTCACTTTCGTTAGATTGCCTGTCGTATGGAACATCATCGCGGTTTTGCCGCTGATAAAATCGGACGGTACGGTCGCCCATTCCAATGTGCCTTCAGGCATGACTTTATCCTTGCGTCCGAGGTCCGTGTAGAACTGCAGCGCTTCCTGCACTTCCGGTTTATTGAAATAGACCTTCTTGCCGTCGTTCGACATGATGTTCGTGCCTGTTTGCAGCGACATCGCCTGCAGCATCCAGTATTGATAGCCGGTGCTTGGAATTTCAATGCCCCACTGCGTCACTTTACCGGATGCGTCTTTGACCGTCAGCTTGCTGGCGGCTTCCTTCAGCTCGTTCCAGTTGGCAGGCGCCTTGTCCGGATCGAGTCCCGCTTTCTTAAACAGATCCTTGTTGTAGTACATCACGATCGTACTGCGCTGGAACGGAACGCTCCATACGGTATCGCCGGACTTGGTGTTGCCCATGAACGCTTCATAGAAGCCGTTAAAATAATCTTTGGAAAACCGCGGCGTCAAGTCTTCGATCGCATTCATCGAGAGCAGGCTGTATAAGTCGGTAGACAAGAGGACCGCGATATCCGGCGAATTACCGCCCTGCACAGCCGTCGCGACTTTCGTCATCGTATCCTGGTAGCTGCCGCCGTAGACCGGCTTCACGGTAATGTTCGGATTTTCCTTGTGGAAATCGTCGGCCAATTTATCGATCAGCTTCGTGATCGGACCGCCGACGGCTACCGGAAAATAAAACTGCACGTCTACCGGCTTATCGGCGGCTTTGGCCGTTTCGGCCGGACTTGAGCTTGCGTTCCCGTTTTGCGCTGCAGGCTTGTCGGCTGTTCCTTGGCCGCAAGCCGACAGGACGAATGTTGTCGCAAGCACGGATAGCAATACTTTTTTCATAGATAAATTCCTCCCTAAAATTCTGTTTTATGTAGATCCTTCGCCAAATGAAGGTTACTGCCGGTATGATCCAGCTCGGACAATCCCCTGATGCAGCGTATCAGCTGGTACCGCTTCTTCCGGTATATAGCCGCTGTTCACCGATAATTTCACTTAACGAAGCGAGTACGTAATCCGGCTCGACGCCCGTCAACATGATGTCTTTGCGCGAATCGGCTCCTGTCAGAACAAGCGCCGTATACATGCCGCTCGCTTTGCCGAAGCGGATGTCGGTTTCGATCCGGTCTCCGACCATCAGACACCGTCCGGGGTCGACAGACAGCTTCTCGAACGCCTTTTCCGCATAATAGGCGGAAGGCTTGCCGATCACTTTGAACGTCTCGCGTGAGCTCGCCGTCTCCAGCGCCTTCACCAGCGACCACGTATCCGGAATCGCTCCGTCGTCGATCGGGCAGAACGGGTCCGGGTTGGCTGCAAGGAGCAGCGCCCCATTGCGAAGGGCATTCATGCCTTGAGTCAGCTTGTCATACGTAAACTGCCTGTCCAATCCGACCAGCACATGCGTCGCGCTCAGCGCGTCCTCGGTCGTCTCCACGCCGTACCGTTCCAGCTCCAGCTTCATGGCCCGCTCGCCGATCATGAACACCTTGGCGCCCGGCTCATGCTCCCCGAAATACAGTCCGGCCACGCTGAGCGCCGTCATAATTTCATCCTCGCTGCATGCGACCCCGAGCTGTTCAAGCCGCTGCTGCACCTCTTCGATGGTGCGAATCGTCGTATTCGTCACGAACAGCAGCGATTTCTCCTGTTCGCGAAGCCTGTTCAGCGTAGGCAGCACGCCCGGCAGTATCGAATTGCCGGCATACACAGTGCCGTCCAGATCGAACAAATAACCTTCGAATTGATTCAAACCGGCGGGGCGCTTCTTTACCCGCCCTTCTTCCTTGGCGCCATCCCCTGTGCAAGGCTGGAACCCGTTCTTCTGATGCGTCCCCTGTTCTGTCACCGCTCTACCTCTTTCCAATAAAAATAACCCTTGTCCGAAAATGTAAAATAAGCGTCATCGGACACATCGCACAGATGCCCCGGCTTTTTTTTACATTTTACTGAACAAGGGTTTTCTCCTGTTCTCAACCCATCGTAACCAGCAAATATGTTCGATATAAACTTAGTATAAGGCAGTTTTGTCAAGGGACGATAAAATCCGTTCATAGGTTTTGTAAATTTCAGCGTGCAAATGGGTGCTTCCACATGGACGGATCACCGCTGGAAATAAAATCTGCACCGCTTTCCAGCGCAGCCCTGATTTCCTCCTCGTAACGGATCAATCCCCCGACAATCAGCGGCTGCTTGATCGTGTTCTTCAGCTCGCGAATGACCCTCGGCATTAACCCGGGCATAAGCTCGACCTCATCCGGATGTGATCCCGCAATCATTCGAACAGCCGTTTGAACGGCCGCAGTGTCAATGGCAAAGATGCGCTGAATGCTTCTGATGCCCGCCTGCCTGGCCGCAGCGACCGCGTTCGACTTCGTCGTTACGATGCCGTCCACCTTGAACTTCGCTGCCAAATATTCGACGGTATGCGCATCCCTGCCCAAACCCGAAACCATCTCCAAATGGACGTAAACCTGTTTCCCTGTTTCATGAATGTGTTGAATAATCGATTCCAGATTGCCGATATGTCCTGCCATTAAATTCACGCGCGTGACGCTGCTTTCCAGCACTTTCGAAATTTGCTCCTCTTTCGTAACCGAAGCGATGATCGGATAATTGCTCATGCGTGTGCACCTCCAAGGCTTGCTTACTACCACTATACCCTTCGATTGTTTGCGGAGTGTTAATATTCAAAAGTCCCCACCATATCCAAACGTGGTGGGGACAGCTATCTGCCTTACGTTAGTTGGAGAAATCGATGGAACGAAGCATTCTGCTCAGCAGCACCGCGCTTTCCGCTCTCGTTCCCGTGCTTTCCGGCGCGAAACGATTCGCTGACACGCCGTTCACCATTTGCAGGCCCGCCAGTTTGGCCGTCGCTTCCCTCGCCCAAGCAGCAATCACCGATTCATCGGAGAAAGAGGCGTTGCCGGCGGCCGGATCTGCTGCGCGATAACCGGCAAACTGCATGGTCCGGTAAATCATGACGGCCATTTCCTGCCTCGAGATATAGCCGTAGGGGCGGAAGGTATCGTCTTCGTAACCGGTGACGAGCCCGTTAGCGGCCGCGGTATTTACCGCGCTCGCGAACCAGTCCCCCGGCTTGACGTCCTTGAACGTTGCGCCTGCCGGAGCTGCGGCGGCCAGCCCCAGCGATCTCACGAGCAGCGCGGCAAATTCGGCGCGCGTGACTTCCCGGTCCGGCGCGAATTTGTCGTCATCGACACCTTGAACAATCCATTTGGCGGCCATTCTCTCTACATCCTGTTTAGCCCAATGCCCGCTCAAATCGCTAAAGGTTACACGGCGGTCCAGAAGCATATAGGTGCTGTTGGACCTGCTGTACAGAACCGCTTCGCCATCCGCAAGAGCAAACGGAACCGGCTGATACACGGTGTTTCCGTTCGCATCGGTTTCAACCCGCACAGCTGCCAGCGTCTGTTCATTCACCGGCCCGTTCAGCTTCATCGTTCTGGGCACATACCGGCTAAAGCTTGAGATTTCACTGCTGCTTCCATTCTCCGCCGCCGCCGTTAACTTGAATTCGATGGAGGCGAGCACCTGCAAGCCGTTCGCTTCGGCAGCCGATTTAGCCTTGTCATCCTTGGTCATCTGGACGGTTACATGGAGCTTGTCCGGCGATACTTCCAGCCTGGTCGCCCATGCCCTGACATCGATTTGCTCCAGTGGAAGCTGCCATGCACCCAGATTCGTCTTGAACACGACGGTGCTGCCCGCTTGCTGCGACTGAAGGACTTGAAGCGCTGACGGAGTTAACGAAATCATCGCTTGATCGATGTCTTCGCCTTCTTCCACGGCCTGCAGCGTAATGCTGCCTTGGCCGGCTCTGTTCACGGCGGCTCGAATCGCCGCGTCGTCGACTGTAGTTTGTGCGATTTTTCTGCCGTCTTCTTCTTTGTCACGAATGCCATCGCCGGTTGATGGAGCGCCGGCAGACGGAGCAGGCGACGAAGTTCCGCCGCTCGATTCGTCGTCAGGCTGGGGCCGGAGTACGCTCAGCACATACTCTTTGGTCGTCGTGTTGTCGTCCGCCGTCACTTGAATCGCAATCCGGTTCGTTCCATACTTGAGCGCCGCCTCGTATACCGCGCCGCTTACGGTCGGGACACCATTCACTTTCAACGTCGCCCAGGCATCGGCGGCCGTTGGCGTTACACGGATTGTGCTTACGCTGCGGCCAACCGTCCATTGATACGCTGTCGTATCCGGAGCAAATGCCGGCGTTAAGGTGCCCGCGCTCACCTCTAACCCTGCCAGATCGGCATTATGGGACTCCACATGAATGAGAACCGGCTGCGTATAGAGGTCGTACTTATTGTTGTCGTCGATAACAAACGAGTAGCGAAGCAAGGCATGCGCTCTGCCGGGCTTCTTCGCTGTAAGCATGCTGCCGTTCGCTTCTACCGTATCCAGTCCGTCCAACAATACGATGTCAGGCTGAACATCCTTTTGTTCACCCTTAAAGGTTACGATATAGGACGATAACGGAATGGTTTCGTTCTGCTGCAGGACGAACTTGTCATTCACCGGTTTGAGCGCAGCCGCCCAGTCTGAGGCCCAGTCCGCATAGTCGGTCGTAATGCCATAGACGCCGCTTTTAAAGATGTTGATGAAATCATTTTTGTTATTGTAGGTCCATGGGGATACGATCAACCCCCGGTGCTTCGCGGCCTCCAGGAAGTTTTTGTTCAGCTCCCTGTCATAGCCCGTATTAAAAGTAGCATTCAGCGGCTGGACAAGCATGAGCGCATCGCGCAAAGATTTTTGCGTATCGGCTTGCTTGACCGTACCGGCACTGACCAGTAAACCCAGCGGCATCTCCGGCATCAGCTGAGCCATCAATTTCAGTTGACTGGCATGAAAAGACATCGTATCGATCAGCGCCTCGGCATCCTGTTCCCTAATTACCCGGACGTAGGTGCCGACAGCGTTAGGGGTGCTTGTCTTGATCTCGGCCATAATCATTCTCCCGTGCGCTTTGGCCAGATCGATCTGCTCCTCCAGGGTCGGAATCTTCACGTCAGGGTAGCCCGCCGGCATCGGCTTGTTGGCATTGAGCGCCTTCAATTCCGCAAGCGTGTAATTTTCCGCATTCCCGGATCCGTTCGTCGTGCGGGTCAAATCGGTATCGTGTACGATAACCAAATGCCCGTCTTTGGAAAGATACATGTCGTTCTCGATAAAATCAGCGCCCGCCTGAATCGCCAGAAGGTTGCTTTCTATCGTATTCTCGGGAGCTTTGGTCGGCAATCCGCGATGGCCGATCATATACGGCTTGCGGATCAGCGTCAAGTCATGGGTATATACCTTGAAAGCGTCGAACGCCTTATCCGGCGAGTCGGTGACAATCCCGTTCACTCCGGCCGTAATCAGACGATGCATCGCGATGCTCTCGTCAGCCGCATTCGCCGTTTCCTTGGTCCAGATCGAGACCATCCGCTGTTGAAGGTAGTTCACATTGTCAGGCGTTGCGGCGCTCTGCGGCAGAAGCGCGATCTTGGCCAAGCTGGCCGTCGTTTGTCTGCGGATATCGATCAATCGATCTTCGGACCCATTCGTCTCCGATGTAAAATCGACGATACCGCGAATGATCGGATAAGCGGTTCTCGCTTTTTTGATCAAATCTCCGTTATTCGAAACAACAAAGGCGTCTTCAAGTCCGATGCTCTTTAAATACTCCGTCAACCGCTCAACGGAGAGCTCATCCTTCACGTAAAAGGCAGGAATCATCCTCGTTCCAATCGTGCCGAGAACCGAATCGAGACTGCCGATTTCCTTCTCGCCCGTCGGATTGGTCACCTTCAGGTCGCCGTTCACATGCAGAATGACCGTTGCCGGCAAGGTAGGACCGGTGAAGCCGGCCAAGTTCTCCAGACTTGTGATCTCCGCCACTACCGTAGGCGCCATCGCGATTTTCGTATCCGGCTCCGTCACCTGAACGAACCGGTCCGACGGATCCACGATAGCCGGAAGCGGAGTTTGCAGCAGGGTGACCCGGATATTGTCCACTTTCATTTTACTTCCGTCGGCTTGAAGTCCGATTCTTCCCTTCGCATAGCTGGTTGCCCGGTCGGTATCGATAACAAGCTGGCTGCCGATCCATTCCTGCACCCGGTTTCCATAGGCTAGTATCGTGTAATGGTACAGCTTATTCGGATTGATAGCTTCTGTGTACGATCCTTTTTCCATGACGTTCCAACCATTGGCAGGCGTCCGCTCCGCAAATTCGACGCCGTTGGCCGCCGTCGCATCCTGCCTGACCGCCATCTGGTAATACGGGTAATTATCGTTCTGAATTCTGTACATGATGGAATTCCATCTCGCTGTGTTATTGGCCGCCAGATGCGTAATGTCGGCTTCGATCTTGTAATTGCCGAAGGCCCCTAAATAATCGGGAAGCAGTACTCTCGAAGGGTTGTCGGGAGCCGCGCTTGCATCGATTTCAAATGCGCCGTTATTCACGGCCGCCGCGCCGGCAGTTGTCCCTTGTTTTCTTGTCCAGCCTTGCGGCAGCGTTCCGTTCGCAAGCGCGTCAAAATTTTCTTCATAGAGCACATAATCGCTGTCGCCGGCATTCTTGGCTACGACCCGTATGGACACTTGGACACCATCTTTTTCCGCGGTTACGGTGTACACGCCTTTTTGTTGTACCTTCATTGTGCCGCTATGAATCACGACAGCGGGATCGACGGAAGTCCAGTTTACTTCGCTTCCCTTCATCAGCCCCGATGTAAAATCGCTGTAGTCCGCACGCAGCGTTATCGAGTCGAGCTCGATCGGTTGACCCGCAGCGGCTGACAGCACATAACCGCTCTCGTGCTGAAGCGATACTACTTTGGCCCCGACTGCAGAAGGCGTTACCGTTATTTCCTGCGACCATTCGGCATCGGCGTAGATCGCCGTCACTTTCGCTTTACCCGGTTTGAGCGGATTGATTTGATTGTTTACGATTTTGATGACACTCTCATCCGATGTATACAACTTGAGCATCCCGGAAGGCACCGCTTCGGTAATACCGTCGGAGTAATATACACTGGCCGTCACATTAACCGCGCCAGACAGAGCCTCCATCGTAGGCGGCAGCGTCATATACAGGTTGTCGGCCGTAATTCGGGTCACTTTCAAGTTGTCGAACGAAACCTTGCTTTGGTCCGCTTGAAATCCGATTTTGCCTTTTTCCAAGAGCACATCTGACCCTAACGTTTGGTCCGTCAAAAGCGTAAAGTCGGCATCGGTTTTCGCTTTTATATATTCCTTGACGTTGTTCCCGAATACCCGGACTTTCAAGGTGTAGTCCTCATTTAACGTCAGCGGCTTCCACATGCCGGAAATCGGCGTCGGTGAAAACCAGTTTCCATCCGGTTTCCGATAAGCCATTTCATAAGTGCCGTTCTGCCGGACAGCCATTTGATCGTAAGGGACCTTGCCGTTAGAAGGCACACGGAACATGAGCGCCGCCCATCTTTGGGCATTCACCACGCCTTCGAATCTCATATCCGCTTCAATCTCATAATTGTCCCATTGAATGGGCGCGATGACCCGGGCCTGCTTCCCCGACGCCTTCCCGTCAAATAGCATTCTTCCGTTACCGTAGGTATCCTGCACAACTGTAAACGGGCTGCTGCCGCTGTTCACATCCGAGATCCAGCCGGGAGGAAGGCTGCCTGCCGCATAGCCGTCGAAATGTTCCTGAAGAAGAACAGGATTCACATCCCCCGAAACCGGGCTGCCGTCTACAAGCGTCACGACACCGTAGCCGCTCGTATCGTTCCAGAACGAGCTGGAGTTATAGGCGCTCCAATAGCTTGTCCGCTGCTGGCTTGTATCGTCGCCGTACCGGTCGGTTGTGCCGATCTCCAAACCGAGCCGCTTGTTCAGCATAGGGTCAAAATGAAGCATGTCCCAAGGAACCGCCACTTCAAGCGACCAGCCGGAAGCTGTCGTTTGAATCGCCCTTAATATCTTCTTCTCATCCTTGCCGCTGTGATTGCTCAGCGCAGCCCCGAATTGCAGCTTCGGCGTCGTCGTTCCCGGCTGATACATCAAGCCGATCTGCATGTCGCCCTCGGCAAACGGCGCAGACTGATGCTGTGTCGGATCCAGAAAAATGTTCACGCCATCCTGCTCGAACCAATACCCGGAGCCATTATGAATCAAATTCGCGTCATCGGACTTCACGCCGATATATAAATAACGGTTATCCCACAGTAGGCCAAAGCGGGATTCCTGGAACCCCCCTTCCCCTATCCGTCTGTCCAAACGCTCATTGATGCTCCAGATGGATTCATCGAGCTTGCCGTCAATGACAGGAGCATGCCGCGTTTTGTTCACGTCGAGCGTTTTTCTTCCCGCGTCTGCCGCTTGAGCTTGCTCTGGCAGCACGCTAAGCTGGAGCATGCCGCTTAATAAAGCGACGATGATCCACATATGGAATAACTTCCTATACCTGTTCATTTCCCTCATCCCTTTCATCCTTGGTCAGACTGCTTGTTCATCAAAGCGCGGCGGCCTTACCACCCCTCCCGCACACAGTTTCGGAAAGCACAAAAAAACCCTTCATCCAGCAAACGAAACCGGAGAGTCTTTACTTGACGACTCATCCAATTGCTGCAATGAAGGGTTTTCTCCTTGTCTCCTACCCTTGTCTATTCGGTTCGTATAAGGAACTCACATTTCTATTTTTACTTTACCAGCGCATTGTTTCCGGAATGTCATCCGCATGCGAAGAGATTGTAAAGATTCATCCCGGCTCCAGGAGCCCCATTTCCAAGCAAGCTTTAACCGAAAGCTTCTTAACCTCGGCCTGAAAGCGAATGTCCATTCGTTCCCCCGACAGCTGGACGATTTCCCCCCGCCCCCAAGACCGGTGCTGAACCGTCAGCCCTATTTTCAGTTGAGCCGCGCTCGTTATCGCATTCGGGTTGAAGGGAACCGCGGGCTTTACCGTATTTGCCTGGACGGACGCTTCCTGTTTGGGCAGCGGCTTGTCGGGCGTGACGATGCTGCGAACGTCCGCAACAAACGGAGATTCTTTTACTTTTTCGCCATCCCTTTTTTGATACGTAAGCAGCTCCAGTTCCCTTTTCGCCCGGGTCATGCCGACGTAGAATAAACGGACGGCTTCCTCCAAGAGGGCCTGATTCCCTCCGGCCTTTTTCTCCATGTCCGCGGAAGCGGGCAGGATGCCGTCGATCAGATCGATCATATATACCCGCTCGAACTCCAGACCTTTTGCACTGTGAAGGGTGGAGAAGGTCACCGCATTGTGGTCCTTATTGGACTTTGAGCTTTTCATCAGAGACGCCAAGTGCTTCAGCCGCTTCGCAAAATCTTCCATCGTTTCGAGCGTATCCGCGATCGCTTCCAGCGTGTTCAGAATACCGGTCAAGTATTCCTTGCTGAATCCCAGCCTTTCACACATCTTGTCGATGGCTTTCTCGTAGCCAAGCCGGTTTCGAATTACCCGGATTGCCTCAAGCGGCGGCATGCCTTTCATCTGTTGCAAGGTTTCTTTGACTTCCTGCACCTGTTTACGCTGGTAATCTTGCAGCGGGACGTAGTTCAGCAAATTATCAAAGACGGATTCGTTATTGTCGATTCCCTTCAGTACCGCCATCTGCTGCTTGGTAATATACCCGTTAAGCTTGGTATGAATTTCTTCCATAATATCAACGCGCTTGTCCGTAAAGGTCATTCGCATGAAGTTCAAGATGTCTTTCACGACCCAATGAGAGAAAAAACGAATGTCAGCATCCTTCATATAAAAGGGAATCCCCGCGCGGTCAAATTCGTTCATCAAAGGAATGGAAGAGGAATGATTTCGATACAGCACCGCCACATCGCGAAGACTTTCAACCTTTTGGATTTCCTGGACCAAGTATTTCGTCTGATAAGGGTAATCGGCAAAGCTCCTGATTCGGATCGGCTTATGCGATGAGTTGTGAGTAAACATGTTCTTATCGTACCGATTTTTGTTTCGTTTTATGAATTGGTTGGCCGCTTTCACAATATGTTGCGATGACCTGTAGTTTTGCTCCATGAAGAGCGTAACGGCATTCGGGTACACTTGCCTGAAGTTAAGCAAATAGGCAGGCTCCGCGCCTCTCCAGCTGTAAATGGATTGATCATCGTCGGCTACGACACACAGATTGCCATGTTCCCTTACCAGCTTCTCGACAATGGCGTGCTGTACCATCGACGTGTCCTGACTTTCATCGGTCAGCACATAATCGTACCTTTGCTGATATTTGCGCAGCAGCTCCCGATCCCTCTCCAACACCTCGTTCGCGATGGTCAGCATATCGTCGTAATCAATCAGCAGCTTGCTCGAGCCTAACCGTTTATAAGTCTCATATTCCCACAGGATTCGCCCCGCTTCCTTCACATTACATGGAACGTTCGACCATTCGTCTTCAGGAATCATTTTGTTCTTGATGAAGCTAATGTAGGTGGTGAGCTCGTCCATTTGATCATCGGTGATGTTTTCGCGGGCGATCGTTTTATACAAATGCCGTAAAATAAACTTCTTATGTAAAGGCGGACTATCGGAATCCAAATCGCCCAGTTCTTCCAAGCTGATGTCGCCTTCAATGATTTGATAGGCCGTCCTCGTTTTACGGAAATGCTCCCGAACGACCTCGAAGGCCATGCTGTGAATCGTAGAAAAATCAACCGGCGGAAGATCAGGGAAAAAACGTTTAAACCGCTCTTTCATATCCGCCGCTGACGCGCGGCTGAATGTAATCGCCTTAATGCGGGACGGGACAACTCCCTTCTCTTCAATGAGGTAGCCGATCCGCATGATGACCGTGGTCGTTTTCCCGGATCCCGGAGAGGCCAGAAGAAGCAAGGCTCCCTCCGTTTGAAGAACTGCCTGCTTCTGGACGTTATTTAAAGAAACTCCGTTTTGTTTGATGTTTCGGGTAAAAAAATCGTCACTTGCTTTCATATCCGACAAACCCTTTCAACTAAATCAAATGCCGCATCACATGGTTAGGACACTTACGAGACTATTATAGCATCTCCTTCTAATAGGATCCCGGCTCTCTCCCCGGCATAAACAAAAAACGAAAGCCCGGATGATGAAGGGCTTTCGTTTTTCACTCTTCGTACACTGATCTCTACGGATCGATAAGCGTTTGACGGGAATCGAACCCATTCCGCCAGCTCAGAAGGCTGGAATTCTTCCATTGAACTACATACGCATATGGTCGGGACGACACGATTCGAACATGCGACCCCCTGGTCCCAAACCAGGTGCTCTACCAAGCTGAGCTACGTCCCGGGATAAAATGGCCTGTTGGAGCACACTTTGTAACTCGGTAAAGATGAATGGCGTGCCCTGAGAGATGCGGCTTTTAGCCGACTGCGCTTTCGAAGCGCAGCTCCGACGAACTCTAACGTTCGAATCTAAATCTCAGCACACTTTGTAACTCGGTGAAGATGAATGGCGTGCCCTGAGAGATTCGAACTCCCGACCTTTTGATTCGTAGTCAAACGCTCTATCCGGCTAAGCTAAGGGCACATGGCAATGGCTGGGGATCTAGGATTCGAACCTAGGCATGACGGAGTCAAAGTCCGTTGCCTTACCGCTTGGCTAATCCCCACTGCTTGCTGAAGTCACTTTCATAGAAAAAGCTCACCCAGGGTGAGCTTGCTTGGCGACGTTCTACTCTCCCAGGACCCTGCGGTCCAAGTACCATCGACGCTGGAAGGCTTAACGTTCGTGTTCGGGATGGGTACGCGTGGTTCCCTTCCGCCATCATCACCAAACGGATGTTGATGCTTCTGCCGCGAAACATCAGATCTTGCCTTTC